>CACXFK010000001.1 GCA_902766945.1 uncultured Lachnospiraceae bacterium
CAACTTCCCGATCGCGGCTCTGTGCATTGTGATGGGCTCCATCTTCCAGGCGTTTTCCAGAAGCGTCAATTCCCTGATCGTATCGGTCGGCCGCCAGCTGATCGTGCTGATCCCGGTCGCGTTCCTTCTCTCAAAGACCGGGGAAGTCATCAATGTCTGGTGGGCCTTCCCGATCGCGGAGGTGGTTTCATTGTTCCTCTCGATCTTCCTGTTCAGACGGCTGTACCGGGAGATCGTGGAACCGATGGCGTGACGCGTTAGTAAAATACGGCAAAAGGTGTTAAACATGGCACTGCATTTTTATTTCGGCGGATCGGGCTCAGGCAAGTCCCACGCCGTATTTCGTCATATGATCGACGCATCCATAGAGGAACCGGACAGCCGGTTCCTCATTTTGGTACCGGAGCAGTCGACGATGGAGACACAGCGTCAGATCGTGCGGCTGCATCCGCGCGGGGGTATCCTGAATATCGACGTCCTCAGCATGACGCGTCTGGCCCACCGCATTTTTGCGGAAGTGGGATACAGAAAAGAGGAGATGCTTGAGGAGATCGGCAAGACCTTTCTCCTCGAGAAGGTGGCGCTCGAAGAGAAGAAGCGCCTGCCCTGGTACGGCGAGATGCTTCCGAAGCCGGAATATCTCTCGGACATGAAGGCGATGATCTCGGAGCTGATGCTGTATGACATTTCCCCCGAAGATCTGGACCGCATCACCGGCGAAGGAGAGGACGGCCGTGACGCACTGCCTGAAAAGAGTGCGCTCGCGGGAAAACTGCGGGATATCGCCCTCATCTACCGCTCGTTCCGGAAGAAGCTCGAGGGCAGCTATATGACGGCGGAGGAGATCCCGGAGAGACTGGGGCTCCTTGCCGAAAAGTCGGAGATGCTCCGCGACGCGACGGTCGTGCTGGACGGCTTTACGGGCTTTACCCCTCTCCAGATGAGGCTGATCGGCCGGATGCTTCCGGTTGTGAGAGACCTGTATGTGACGGTCACGGTGGATGCGCGGCAAAATCCCTTTGCGCCGTGCAGGGAGAGCGACCTTTTCGCGATGAGCTGCGAGACGGTCCGGGCGCTTATGAGGACGGCCCGCGAGGCGTCCTGCCCGGTTGAAAAACCGGTCTTTATCGAACCGTGTGACAAGAGCCGGCACGGCGCCTCCCCCGCGCTTCAAGCGCTCGAGGCCAATCTGTTCCGGAAGAAAGCGCAGCCGTTTCAGGGAAAGGACATCCGGGACATCCGGTATATATCCTGTGCGTCGCCAAGAGAAGAAGTCGAGTGCGCCGCGCTCATGATCTGCCGGATGGTCCGCGAGGAAGGGTACCGGTACCGGGATTTCGCCGTGATCACGGGGGACCTCGGCACCTACGGCCGGTACGTGCGGCAGGCGTTTCCGGAGAGCGGGATCCCGTTCTTTGTGGATGAAAAGCGGGCGCTTCTTCAGAACCCGTTTATGGAATATCTTCGCGCCGCGCTGGAAGCGGTGACGGAACAGTATGCCTACGAGCCGATGTTCCGCATGCTGAAGAGCGGTATGACGGATTTTGACCGGGATGAGATCCATCATCTCGAAAACTATGTGATTGCGACCGGCGTGCGCGGAAAGAAGAGATGGCGGGAGCCGTTTCTCCGCACTTACAAAGGCGAGGACGCGGGCGAACTGCCGAGGCTCAATGCCCTGCGCGAACAGATCTGCGCGCTCCTCGATCCGCTCGCGGACGTGTTCTCGTCAAGAAAGAGCACGATCCGGGATATGACGGCGGCCGTGTACGAATTCTGCGTCCGGAGCCGGGCTGAAGAGAAGATCCGCGCGAAGCAAGCCTGTTTTGAAGAGACCGGAAACGGAGGCCTTGCCCGCGAATACGCGCAGGTATGGCCGTATGTCGTCAGTTTTCTGGACAAGCTGGTCGCGGTGCTCGGCAGCGAGCGCGTTCCGATGCGCGACATGAGAGCCCTGATCGAAGCCGGTTTCGGCGAGGCGCGCGTCGCGATCATTCCGCCGGGACATGACCAGGTGCTGATCGGCGATATGGAGCGGAGCCGTCTTGCCGGCATCCGCGTGCTGTTCTTCGTCGGCGTCAATGAAGGCCTGATTCCAAAAGCGCCCGATTACAGAGGCGCGCTGACGGAGGCCGACCGGGACGAACTGTTCGCAAGAGGCATTTCCCTGAAACCCACGTCGCGTCAGCAGATGTATATCGACCGGTTTTATCTCTATCTGACGCTGACCAGGCCGTCGGACCGGCTCATTCTCACATCCTGCGCGGCAAACGCGTCAGGCGAGGAGATGCGTCCGTCCTATCTGATCGGCGCGATCCGCCATCTGTTTCCTGATTTGCGGACCGAAGAGGCGCCGTCCTCTCTCAGGGACCGGGTGGAGCGGGAGGCGGCCGGTCCGGCGCTGCTGCTGCCGGGTCTTATGGAGATCGACACGGCGATGCCGGAGCCGGATTATCTGCAGCTGTTTTCCTACTACCTGCATCATCCGGATTATGAGAGCCGCATGAGGCTCATGCTGTCGGCCGCGGGAAGCCGGAAAGAAGCGGATCAGATCAGCCGGGCCGCCGCGCAGGCGCTGTACGGGAAAGAACTGAGGAACTCGGCGTCCCGTCTGGAGCAGTTCTGCCGGTGCCGGTATGCCCATTTCCTGAGATACGGCCTGAAGCTGAAAGAGCGGCAGGAATACCTGTTTACCGGGCTGGATATGGGGTCCCTCATGCACCGCTCGCTCGAGCTGTTTGACTATGAGACGAAAGAAGCCGGGCTCAGCTGGGCGGATCTCATAAACGACGCGGATACGCGGAACCGCATCGCGGATGACTGCGTCCTCAAGGCCGTGGCGGAATACGGCAGCGCGGTTCTTGAGGACAACGCAAGGGACCGCTATCAGGTCGGCCGGATGCAGCGGCTCATGCGCGAGACCGCATGGACGCAGTCCGCTTTTCTTGCGGCGGGCGATTTTCATCCCTCCGGGGCGGAGACCGCGTTCCGGAGCACGGAGGATCTGGACGCGTTCCAGGTGGAGCTTTCCGACGGATGCAGGATGGTGCTCACCGGGCGGATCGACCGGATTGATACCTGTGAAGACGGAGATGCCTCGTATGTCCGGATCACGGATTATAAGACGGGAAATGTCTCCTTTGACCTGGCCGGGATCTACTACGGGCTGCAGCTGCAGCTGGCCCTTTATATGAACGCGGCCGTCGAGATGCTGGCAAAAGAAGGGAACAGGCCGGTTCCGGCGGGCATGTTTTATTATCGCATTCAGGATCCGGTCCTTGACTATCAGGATCACGAGGGCGACGACGCGCTTGGCCGGCGGAGGCTGAAGAAGATGAGGGTGAGCGGCGCGGTGCTTGCGGATGCGGCGGTCCTGCCCCGCTTTGACAGGACGCTTGAAGCCGGAAAGACCTCGGACGTGGTGCCCGTCGAGCTGAAGAAGGACGGGAGTCCGTCCTCGAGGTCGTCCCTTCTCAGCGAAGAGGCGTTCCGCACGATCGGACGGTACGTCAGGCGGATCGTGAAGCGATCCGCGCAGGCCATCATGGACGGCAGCGCCGAGATCAATCCCTTCCGGTACAAGCAGGAGACGGCCTGTGACTTCTGCCCGTTCCGTCCGGTCTGCGGATTTGACCGGAGGATCGGCGGGTACGGATACAGGCAGCTGCCTTCGCTTGACGGAGACGAGGCGCTCAGAAAAATGAAAGAAGAGGAAGAGGCTTAAGGCGGCACATGGGAATGACGTGGACAGAGGAACAGAAAAAGGTCATCACGACGAGGGGGCGCAACATACTCGTCAGCGCCGCCGCGGGCAGCGGCAAGACGGCGGTTCTTGTGGCGCGGATCCTCAGCCGGATCACGGACGCGGAGGACCCGGTCGATCTCGACCGGCTCCTGATCGTGACGTTTACGAAAGCGGCGGCCGGAGAGATGCGGGAGCGGATCGTCCGGGCCATCGCGGAGGCCCGGAGGGAGCAGCCGGACAATGAGCACCTCATGAGGCAGACGGCGCTCATCCCCGGCGCGATGATCACGACGATCGACGGCTTCTGCTCCTACGTCATCCGCAACTACGGCCACCTCGCCGGGATCACTCCGGGCGCGCGCGTCGCCGAGAGCGGTGAGACGGAGCTGATGAAGCAGGACGCGCTCCGCGACGTGCTGGAGGCGGCGTACGCGGATGAGACACCCGGGTGGAAAGAGCAGATGACCGTCTTCGTCGAGACCTTTGCCACCGGAAAAAGCGAGCGGGGGATGGAGGAGATCATCCGGCGCACGGCGGACGAGGCGGACAGCAGTCCGGATCCGGAAGGCTGGCTTGCGCATTGCCTTGAGGAAGCCGAAATCCGGGATGAGGAAGATCTCATGAAGACCGCGTGGATGCAGTCCCTGATGCGGGAAGCCGCGGAGGAGGCGTCGCAGGGGCTCAGATACGCGAGAGAGAATCTGGACATGGCGCTCTCCCCGGACGGACCGTCGGCCTATCTTCCTGCGGCGGAGTCGGACGCGGCCTTTTTCGAAGACTTCATGCTGAGCGCCTGCCGCGCCGTGCCGGATGAGAGGCAGGAGAGCGGGGAAGGCTTTTCCGCCGGGGACTATGAGGCCTGCCGGGCGATGCTTATCAATTTCAATCCGGCGAGGCTGTCTTCAAAGAAGGCGCTGGAAGGAGAAAATCCGTCGCTCAGGGAGATTTTCAAGCAGTACCGGAGCGGGCTGTCGGAGATCCGGAAATCGCTTTTGGAGGATTTCTTCAGCCTTCCGGTGAAAGACGCCGCGCTGTATCTGGAAAAGACCCGCGGCGTGATCGGGACGCTGATCGAACTGGTCCGGCGCTACCGCATCCGGTACGCCGAGATCAAGCAGACGAAACGCGTGATGGATTTCCCGGACCTGGAACACGGGGCCCTCAGGATCCTGCGCGGAAAGGACGGACGCACGTACGCCGCGAAAGAGCTCTCCGCGAGATTCCGGGAAGTGATGATCGACGAGTACCAGGACAGCAATTATCTGCAGGAAGCGATCCTCACGGCGGTCAGCCGGAACGAAGAGGGCGAACAGAATTACTTCTCGGTCGGCGACGTCAAACAGAGCATTTACAGCTTCCGTCAGGCAAGGCCGGAGCTCTTTATGGAGAAGTTCGACCGATACGCCGCGGACGAGACGGAAGGCGTCCGGATCGACCTGCACAAGAATTTCCGGAGCAGGGGAGACGTGATCCGGACCGTGAACGGGATCTTCAGGCAGATCATGCGCCGCGAAGCGGGCGGCGTCCGCTACGATGACGACGCCGCGCTGATCGAAGGCGCGTCGTATCCGCCTGCAGAGGGCATGAAGAGTGAGCTCCTGGCCGTGATCGCAGGCGAGGAAGCGGAGGACGGGCAGAAGATGGCCGGGCGCATCTCCGCGGCCGGCTTGCGGGAAATGGAGGCGCGCGCGATCGGAGGCAGAATCCGTGAGCTGGTCGAGGGCGGCATGATCACGGATCAGGAAAGCGGGGAGAAGCGCCGCGTGCGGTACGGGGATATCGTGATCCTGATCCGGACGATGGAGGGCTGGGCGGACGTCTTCGCCGACGTGCTGGAGAGCATGCGGATTCCCGCGGTCTCGACGGCAAAGAGCGGCTATTTTTCCGCGATCGAGGTGACGACCGTCCTCAATTATCTGTCGGTGCTTGACAATCCCGAGCAGGACATCCCGTTTGCCGCGGTGCTGACCAGCGCGTTCGCAGGCCTTACGGCAGAGGAACTGACGGAGGTCCGGACGGCCGACCTCGCGGAGTCGCTGTCGGGGAGCCGCTCGCGGGAGGACGTATCCCTTTACAGTGCGGCAAGAGCTTACGCGGATGAGACAAATGCAGCGGGCGATCCCGTGCTGAAGGGCAAACTGCAGGCCTTTTTCGGGCTGTACGACTCGTTCGCCGGGATCCTGCCGGATACGCCCCTCCATGAACTGATCTACGGCATTCTCACAAAGAGCGGATTTCTCGAGTATGCGTCCGCGCTCCCGGGAGGCGCAAAGAGAGCGCTCAATCTCCGTATGCTCGCCGACAAGGCGATGGAGTATGAAAAGACGAGCTACATCGGCCTGTTCAACTTTATCCGGTATATCGAGAACCTGAGGAAGTACAATCAGGATTTCGGCGAACTGAGCGCGCTTTCGGGACAGGAGGATATCGTCCGGATCATCAGCATCCACAAGAGCAAAGGCCTGGAATACCCGATCGTCTTTGCGGCCGGGATGAGCAAAACATTTAATAGGCAGGATTTAAACGGCGAGGTCCTGATCCATCCGGAGCTGGGCGCCGCCTGCGACTATGTGGATCTTACGCGCCGCGTCAAGGTGCCGACGCTGCTTAAGGAAGCCGTGAGACGGCGCAAGGCGGCGGATCTTGTCGGCGAGGAACTGCGTGTTCTGTACGTCGCGCTGACCCGTGCGAAGCAGAAGCTGATCATGACGGGCACGTTCGCAAGCGAGAAGAAGGCGGAGGATCTGTTCCTCATGATTCCCGCCGGGGACGAGGCGCTGCCGGCGGGCTATATCCGGAGCGGCCGCACCTATATGGACTGGGTTTTCCCGGCCGTGCGGCGCATGAATGAACGCGCGGAGAGAATCGGATTGCCGGAAGAGGTCTGCATCCGTTTTGTGAAGCCTTCCGACCTGGCTTCCGACGAGGTCCTGACCTCGATCCGGCGCGAAGATGTGCTCACGGAGCTTAAGTCGCTCAAAAGCGGCGGAACATACGACGAGGCGATGCGGCGCGTGATCCGGGAGCGGTTCTCATGGCAGTATCCGCATGAGGGCGTGCAGATCCCCGTTGAAGTGAGCGTGTCCGAGATAAAGGAGGACGCCCTCCGCGGCGCGTCCGGACCGCTTGCGGAAGCGGAAGAGTCCGCCGGAGAGGAAGCTGCGTTCCCGCTCTTCGAAGAGACGGAGGAGGAGCACCTCGTGCCGGCATTTTACAGGGACATGCAGAAAGAAGGAAGCGGGAGCGAACCGGAAGCATCCGCACCGCCCGCTTCGGGCGCGCGAAGGGGAACGGCCTATCACCGCGCGATGGAACTTCTGGATATGAAGTCGCTTTCCGGCCTTCAGGGAAAAGAGCTGTATGAAGCGATCCGGGAGGGGCTTGAGGAAATGGTGAGGAGCGGCAGGATGACCGGCGAAGAAGCCGGGATGATCCGGATCCGCGATCTTCAGATCTTTGCGGAAAGCAGCCTCGGACAGCGGATGATCGATGCGGACCGAAGAGGCGCGCTGCACAGGGAGCAGCCTTTTGTGCTCGGCATGAAGGCGTCGGATATCCGCAGGGAATGGCCGGAGGACGAGACGGTCTTCGTTCAGGGCATCATGGACGCTTTCTTTTATGAAGGCGGCGCGGATAAAGAAAACGGTGCGGAAGACCGCACCGTGATCATAGTGGATTATAAGACGGACCGCGTGAAGGAACCGGATGAACTCCTGAGCCGGTACCGGGTCCAGCTGGACGCCTATGCGGACGCACTTGGCCGCGTGACGGGATGCCGGATCGGAAGCAAAGAGATCTGGTCGTTCACTCTTCAGAAAGAGATCATTTGTTAATCTCGATCCATTTGTTTCTGAGGCGGAGCAGATCCTTGTCCAGCGCCTCATACATATCGATATAGAACGGATAGAGCTTGTCGTAGATATCGGCCCATTCGTCCACCGGCCGGATGACTTCCTTGACCGAGATCAGCTCGTTGATGGTCTTCGTGAGGTCCGGGAAGACGCCGACGGCATTTCCCGCGATCAGCGTGTCGCCGAACGGAACGTCGCCGGAGCGCTCATCGAGGATCAGCACCGGTACGCGGAGCATCGAGGCTTTGATCTTTGACCAGGTGCGGGATTTCGAGCCGCCGCCCGTGATGCGCAGGGAGTCGACTTTTCCGCCCGCCTGCTTGATCGTGTCGATGACATGGCGGAGGGCAAAGGCGGTTCCTTCGAAAACGGAACGGGTGAAATCCTCATGCGTCGTGTCGAGGGACATGCCGATGAACATGCCGCGGGCGTGCGAATTCCAAAGCGGGGCGCGCTCGCCGAGCAGGTACGGGAAGAACATGACGCCGTTGCTGCCGGCCGGGACCTCTTCCGCGACTTCGTTGATGTAGGTATAGACATTTTTATTAAGCGCTGCGGCTTTTTCGCGGTCGATCTCCCCGAGGGACTCAAGATACCACTTCAGGGCTGCGCCGGATGTGTTGATCGGGGCGTCAAAGACGTAAGGTATGCCGCTGATCGCGCACGGCTTTGTGACAACCGGGATATTGCAGGCGCTCTGCACGCTGCTTCCGACAAAGACGAGAGACGTCGTGCCGGATGACTCGCTGGCGTCCCCGAGTTTGGAAAGACCGGTCGCGTACATGGAGGTCATCGCGTCCGATGCGCCGGCGACAACCGGGATCCCGCTCATGAGGCCGGTTTCTTTTGCCGCGGCCTCCGTCACATAGCCGATGATATCCGTCGGCTGCTTCGGTTCGGGGAGAATGTCGTCGAGGTTCACGCCGATCGCGTCGCCGATCTGCTTCTCCCACTTCAGCGTGTGGATGTTGAGGCACTGGGAACGGGCGGCCTGGTCCAGATCCGTGGAGAAGACGCCTGTCAGCTTATAATTAATGTAGGAGCTGGCCTGGAGGATGCAGTGGGTCTTTGCGAAGAGCTCGGGCTCGTTGTTTTTGAACCAGAGGATCTTGTTCGGAAGGAAAGCCACGTCGGGCTGTCCGCCGATGAGTTCCACCATGTTGTCGTGGCCCAGTGTCAGGGAGATGTAGTGCATCTCCTTGGCGGAACGGCTGTCCATCCAGATCATCGCGCCGCGGAGGGGATGTCCGTCCCGGTCAACCGGAAGCATCGTCACGGTCTGTGAACTGATGGAAATGCCGCGCACGCGGGAGATGATCTCGGGACCGGCCGCATCGGACAGTTCCCGGAAAATGGCGGACGCATGATCCCACCACTCATCCGCGCTCTGCTCGACCATATTCGGGCCGGGGAAGATCAGATGGTTCTCTCTCGAGCCGGATGCAACCACATGGCCGTGCTCGTCCATCAGGATCGCTTTCACGTTTGTCGTGCCAAGGTCCATACCGATCAGATAGTTCTCTGCAAGCTGCATACGGGTTCCTCCTTGATAAGAATACGATGTTCGGAATAAGGATACACAGTTTTCGTTGCGCTTATCATATCAGAGGAACACGAGTCTTAACAAAAACACTTTTGCCGCTATATGGAGGAAGTAAATTGTTTGAAAGCGGAGAAGGCGATCCTTTATACTCTGTGGCAGATAGGCGATGAGCCGGTAAGAAAAAGCTGATGTACATACTGAAAGGAGAACGATGAAGATGCAGATGAAAGCAGCCCTTATGTACGGACCAAACGATATCCGCGTTGAGATGACGGAAAAACCCGCTTGCCCGAGAGACGGCCTGATCCTTAAGATCATGGCGGTCGGCCTGTGCGGATCGGATATCCGCAATCTGACCACGGACTCCAGAAAAGGAAACTATCCGTTTATATACGGACATGAGATCGTCGGCTGCGTCGACGAGGTCGGTCCGGAGGAAACAAAGTATCATGTCGGGCAGAGACTCTTCCTCTTCCCGGGCACGTACTGCATGGAATGCGACGCCTGCGTGAGCGGCCACAGCGAGAACTGCGAGAACGAGCATGTGGCGAAGCTGGCGGGAACCGGCGGATTCGCGCAGTATATCGCGGTCGGCGGAGAAAAGATCCGTTACGGCGGCATCTATGAGATCCCGGATGACGTGACCTACGAGGCGGCCTCCCTCGGCGAGCCGCTGACCTCCGTGTTCGCCTGCCTTGAGAACATCAAAGTCGGCTACGCGGACACCCTGGTGATCATCGGAGCGGGCCCGATCGGTGATTTCATGGCCCAGATCTCGAAGATCCGCGGCGCACAGAAGGTCATCATGATCGATATCAACCAGCACAGACTGGAAATGGCGAAGCAGTTCGGCGTCGATGAGATCATCAACAGCTCCGAGACGGATCCGATTCAGGCCGTGCTCGATCTGACGGGCGGAAAAGGCGCGGACAAGGTGATCTCCGCCACGCCGGTCAACGCCACACAGACACAGAGCATCCATATGGTCCGGAAGGGCGGCATCGTCGTCTTCTTCGGCGGTGTGCCGAAGGGATCGATGACGGAGCTTGACTGCAATCTGATCCACTACAACAACATCTGGATCAAGGGACATTTCGGCGCTTCCTATGATCAGTCGAAGCGCGCGTTCCGTCTCGCGATCGACAAGAACTTCCCGTCGGATAAGTTTATCACGCATATCCTTCCGCTCGACCAGATCAATGAAGGCATCGGCCTGACCCGGTCCGGCGAAGCGATCAAGGTCGTGCTTCATCCGTGGGACTGATGCCGCAGCAGAAAAGGCCGGCATAAGGCGCGCGCCAGAGCGCAAAGAGCCGCTCTTTGTTCTCCTGCCGCACTGTGGTATAATCGTAATTGAAAGAGATGATCTTGAGGATCCCGGGAGTCATGCTCTCGGGATATTTTCATTGGAAGCCTTTATGCCGTTTGCAGGGAGCGTAAAAGAGGAATGAATGAGGATCGCTGCGTACTGGGCAGCAGACAGCGCCGGCTGCTCTCCTACCTGGATTCCAGGCACGGGATCGTGTCCGGGAGAGAACTGGCGGAGCAGCTGGAAGTGTCGACGAGGACGATCCGCCAGACGGTTGCGGATCTGAACCGCGTCCTCGATCCGGAGGCCATCCGCGTGAGTGCCTGTCCGGGCAAGGGGTATGTGCTCAAGGTCTCGGACCGGAAGCGGTTTCATGAACTGATTTCCGACCAGGATCATATCCGGACCCGGGAGGACCGGATCATGTACCTGATGCGCGTCCTTCTGGAGTCCGACGAGTGGATCGCACTTGCGGATCTGGAGGAGCAGCTCTTCGTGAGCCGGACGACGCTTGAAAATGACCTGCGTGAAGTCCGCCGCCGCATCGTGGAGAGCGAGCCGTATATCGGGCTCGTGCGAAAGCACAGCAGCCTGCTTTTTGAAGATGACGAGCGCAAGCGGCGGGACATCCTGGTGCGCATGTATCTGGAGAGATGGGATTTTAATTCCAGGGAGGGGCTGGCTTTCAGGCACAGCATGCTGGAAGCTCCCGTGCTGGAAGGAATCCGGAAGGAGCTTCGCCGGATGCAGGATGCCCACGGACTCCGTCTGGATGATTACGGCCACATCTATATGCTGCTCTCGACGGCGGTGCTCTATGAGCGGAACCTGACCGGGCATCCGATCGCGGATTTCCCGGAGAGCGACCGTTCGGGGCATTTATACAACCCTGATGCGCTTCTTTCGGTCACGGAGTATCTGGACGCGCTGAACGCGGAGTGGGAGATCGAGCTGAGTGAGGCGGAATACCGCTGGCTCGCGGCTTCGCTTGCGAAACTGGAGTGGCTCAGGTTTGACGTCGGCGATCTCAGTGAGCTTGAGAGAGCCGCGGGTGAACATGCTGCGGCGACGCTTCGCGAGCTGACGGTGGATCTGCGCGACCGCTTCGGGTTTGATTTTTCTCATGACGGGACATTCCGGAAGGAGATGCTGCAGTGCATCATTTCCTTCAGTATGCATCAGTATGCCTCACAAATGCAGAACTGGTTCGAGATGGAGACGCTGATCCGCCACTATCCGTATCTCAGGGATCCGGCGCTGGAGCTCGGGCGGAAGCTGTCGCAGATCACGGGCTGTTTTATGAGGGAGGAAGAGGAGCTCTATATGCTGCCGATTCTCGCGTCGGCCGCGGAGCGCTTTGAGAGGGACCTGAAGATCCGGATCCGCGCGGTCGTGGTGAGTCACTTAAGTTCCGCCCTCACCGGGTATCTGTGCGAAAACCTGAGGAAGCTGTTCGGGGAGCGGATCGAGATCGCCGGTGCGGTGCCGGTCTACGACAGGGGCCGGATCCGGGACATGCATCCGTCCCTGATCATCACGACGGTGCAGGCGGCGTCTTTCCGCAATTACGACGTCCCGGCGGTCGTCACAAGCGCGGGCGTTACCGAAGAGGATCTGCTGAGGATCGACGAGTGCATCCAGCATGTGGAGCGCGAAGCGATGCTGAAGGAGCAGGCGCGCAGGCGGGAAGAGATGCTTTAGATGGAAGGAGGGTGCGGATGAAAGCCGCGATCGATCACCATTTTACTGAGAAAATAGAAGATACGGCCGTGATCACGACGGGCGGGTTTAGCCCTTACGGGCTGCCCTGCGCCGAAGATGCCGCCGGAAAAGCGGAGAACGCGCTGCTTGCCGGAGCGGACATGGTATTCAGACTGCCGGTGATCGGCGTGCTGTCCGGCCCGGAAACCTGCGCCTTTGCGACGATGACGATGTGCGACCGCCTGAGTATGGTCGACGAGCTGCTCATCCCGGTTCACGGTCTGGAAAAGGATCTGTTTGAGGATCTGGCGATGTTCCTCTTTAAAGAGCCGCTCGCGTATCAGAAAGAAGTGCGGCGGAGGATGGGAGACGGCTTGTCCTTCAAAGAGGCGAGGGCGGAGAGCGCGGAGCTGTTTGTGCCCGGCGCCGGGCCGGTCCTTCTGGATGAGACGGATGCGTACGCGGCCGAGCTGAAGCTGGCGGCGTACCGGCGGTATTCCGGAGTGAAGATTACGCTCATAAAGGTGCCGGGGTGCGCAGAGGACCGTGAGGCGGAAACGGCGGATACGGACCGGGCCCTGGCCGGATGCGTGGCGGCGTATCTGATGGGAAAAAGCGACGCGGAGCTCACGGAAGGAGGGCGCATGACGCCGTCAATGCCGTGGCAGGTGTCCGAACAGCTGGTGAAGCGGAAAGAGGAACTGGCCGGGTGCGGGAGCTTCGGGCAGATGGCGGAGATGCTTTCCGGAGGAAAGGCCGCGCCGGAGCAGGTGCGAAGGGGGCTTCTGATGCTGATCCTCGGGATCCGGCTCCCGAATCTGTCGATCGCCGGACTCGAGGCATTTTGCCCGTATATCCGCGTGGACGGGGCGGCTCCGTCTTCGAAGGCGCGTCTGATTGGCGGCCTTGATGAGGCCCGGCTGAGAGCCATTTCCATGGATGGAGTGGTGCTGACAAAAGAGGCCCCGGATGAGAGCCGCACGCGCCTTTCGCTCTTTGACGAGGCGGCGGAGCGGCTGTGGCGGAAGGTAAACGGATAAACAGGATCCGAAGATATGCCGAAAGGAGAAAGACATCATGAAACAAGCACCACAGCTTACGCATGTGCGGATCTCGGACCGCGTGCTGCAGATCGGGGATTCCGTCGGGAACGCCTGCACGCTTCTCCTTGGAGATGAGAAAGCGCTCCTCTTTGACACGATGACGGGCTCCTGCGACCTGAAGGAGTATGTGGAGAGCCTGACGGATCTGCCGCTTACGGTCGTCATCAGCCACGGACATTTCGATCACGTCTGCGGGGCCTGGCAGTTCGGCAGCGCTTTTATGAATGCGCTTGAGAGCGCGACGTACACGGAGTGCCGCCGCATTTTAAAAGACATAGAAAGGAATACGGGCATACCGCTTCCGGAGAAGCTGATGTACGGAGCGTTCCGGCTCGATTTTCAAGACGTTCAGGAAGGAGACGTGTTCGACCTGGGCGGCCTACGGGCGGAAGCGGTCCTTCTGCCCGGGCATACGCCGGGCAGCATCGGCCTCCTTGTCCGGGAAGAAAAACTGCTCCTGACCGGTGACGCAGTGAGCCCGCAGATGTGCCTGTTCCTGCCGGAGAGCCTGCCCGTCCGTGTGCTTTTCCGGACGCTGGACAAGGTGGAACGCCTTCCCGCGGAGAGGATACTGGGGTCGCATTTTATGAAGACCTTTCCCATGACGCACATATCCGTATTCAGGAAGTGCGCGGAATCGATCGGGAAAGTGAGGGGATATCCGTATGTATTTCCTCCCGTGCCGGAGTACAAGGGCACGGTCTGGTTCTACGATATGCATGACGATGTGATCGACGAACCGGTCTGCGTGATCACGCCGCCGCAGCTGTGACGAGAGAGGTCAAAACCGGGGCAGCACTTTCTGACCTCTTTTTGCCTCTTTTGCGCGGAGCGGCGGGGGGAAGTCAGAAATGGAGACGGAAAAAGAGAACCAATGAAAAGCCGGTCAAAGCCGGCTTTTTTATAATGGGATATGAGTAAATGGGGCGATATGCTCCCGGAGGAGGAATCTTTTTATGGATATCATGAAAAAACGGTGGCTGATCCTGATCGCAAGCTGTTTTGTCACACTGTGTGTCGGCTCCCTTTACGCGTGGAGCGTCTTTGCGTCACCGATGTCGCAGTACCTCTCGGAACTGACCGGCAGGGAGATCGCGTCGCTCGCGATCGTCTTTACGGTGGCCAATGCCGTCGGCCCGATCACGATGATCAGCGGCGGCTTCTTTAACGACCGGATCGGCCCGAAGTGGGTGCTGGTCGCGGCGGGCATCCTGTTCGGCCTCGGCATGATCGGATCCGGCTTTGCGACGTCGGTTCCGATGCTGATCGTGACATACGGTCTCGGCGTCGGTCTCGGGTGCGGCATGGCGTACGGCACGATCTTGTCCAACGCGGTCAAGTTTTTCCCGGATAAGAGCGGTTTTGCCGGCGGCATCACGACGGCCTGCTACGGCGGCAGCTCCATCATCGTGCCGATGATCGCGACCGCGATGCTGGGATCCATGCACGTGACGACCGCTTTCAAGATCCTCGGCGGCGTCATGGCGGCGATCATCATCCTGTCGGCGTTCGTGATCGAGGCGGCGCCGGCCGGCTTTACGGCGGGCATGAAGACCGCTTCCGGATCCGGCGCTCCGGCATCGAAGGACATGAACTGGCGGGAAATGCTCTCGACCGGATCCTTCTATCTGATGCTGCTGACGCTGACCTGCGGAGCTTTCGCGGGCATGATGATCATCTCCCAGGCGTCTCCGATCGCGCAGCAGATGATGAGCTTCACGCCGGCCAGGGCTGCGGCGGTCGTGTCTCTTCTTGCGCTTTTCAATATGCTCGGCCGTCTGGCGTCCGGGATGCTGTCGGACCGTCTCGGCGCGCTCGGCACGATGAGACTGACGTTCGGCGTCTCGATCATCGCCGGCATCATGCTGTTTTTCTGCAAGGAAAATACGACCTTCCTGTTCTATGCCGGACTTGCGCTCGCCGGTTTCGGTTTCGGCAGCATCATGGGGATTTACCCCGGCTTTACGGCGAAAACATTCGGCCGCAAGAACAACAGCGTCAACTACGGCATCATGTTCATCGGCTTTGCGCTTGCCGGCATCCTCGGCCCGATGATCATGAATGTCCTGAAGGGGACGACAGGCCGGTATCAGCCCGCATTTTTAGCGGCGGCGGCACTCGGCGTTGTGGGTGAGATCCTGATCGCGCTGCTTGGCAGGATGAACCGGAACTGACAGGCAGACTGGTGCGGCGGATTCGTCTGCAATCTTTGACACAGGATTTTCGTGACTTCAGTCGTGAGAGGAATGTGCAGGAGAAACTCGTCTTTGACATGAGTCCAAAGCTCGTGTCAAAGATTGAAGCCTCCGGCGGATCGCAGAATTG
>CACXFK010000002.1 GCA_902766945.1 uncultured Lachnospiraceae bacterium
ATGCATTTTTCATGCTGGCTTCGAGCAGTTCCTTCTCTCTTCTCTGCTTACGGATGTAGTCGGATGTAAGGGCGAAGAGAAGCAGGGCGCCGCGTGCCACATACTGCCAGAACGAAGAGACGTTGACCATCGTAAGACCCGTGTTGAACGACTGGATGAGCAGGATACCGAGGACCGTGCCGCCCATGTCGCCGACACCGCCGGCGAAGGATACGCCGCCCAGGACGACCGCGGTGATCGCGTCAAACTCCAGGTTCACATTGGCTGCCGGCTGTCCTGCGTTCATTCTGGCCGCGAAAATGATGCCGCCCAGAGACGTCAGCACACCGATCATGATAAAGCAGACCGTGATGATGCGCTGCGGATTCAGGCCTGCGAGCCGGGCCGCTTCCGTGCTGCCGCCGATCGCGTATACGCTGCGGCCGAACCGGGTCTTGGCCAGGATAAAGCCGAAAAAAATGATGCAGATCAGCATGACCCATACGGAAATCGGGATTCCGATGACGCGCACTTTGCCGATGTTGTTGAATCTCTGATTGCTGATGGAGACCGGTTTGCCGTCGCAGATGATATAGGCGGCGCCGCGGACGATCATCTGTGTAACCAGCGTCGCGATAAAGGCCTCGATCTTGATGAAGTTGACCATCCAGGCGTTAAAGATACCGACGACAGCGCCGACGCACATCGTGATCAGGATCGCGAGCGGGATCGGCACCCCGGCCTGCAGGAGCAGCGCCACGACCACGCCTGAAAGGGCTGCCAGAGAACCGGGAGACAGGTCGTTCTGCTTCGCTATGATCAGATAGGTGTGGCCGATCGCCACCATGCCGACGAGTGAAGCCGCAACCAGGATGTTGATGACATTTGTAAGAGACAGATAATTCTTATTAAGAACCGTGAAAAGGACGAATACCGCCACGATGGCGATGAGAAGCACCAGTTTGTCACCGCCGATGACAGATAAAATCCTTGATTTATTCTCGCCTTTCTTTGCGCCCATGATTAATCTCCTATCATTCCAAGACTTAACAGCTTATCTTCCGTGGCTTCCGCGGCCATCACCTCGCCCGATACCTGTAAGGATCTCATGACGATGATCCGGTCCGACAATCCGATGACTTCCGGCAGTTCCGAAGAGACGAGGATGACGCCGAGTCCCTGCTTTGCAAATTCGCAGATCATTTCATAAAATTCGGATTTGGCGCCGATATCAATTCCCTTTGTCGGCTCGTCAAGGATGAGGACCTTCGGGTTGGTCGCCAGGCCTCTCGCCACGATGCATTTCTGCTGATTGCCGCCGGACAGTTCCGCGATCATCTTGTTCTTATCCGGTGTCTTGATATTGAATTTCCGGATTCCTTCATCCGCCTGCTGCGCTTCTTTCTTTGAATCAATGATGCCGAAGCGATTGGAATTCTGGTCAAGCAGCGCAATATTGATATTGCCTTCAACACTTAAATTGGTGAGAATGCCCTGCAGTTTGCGGTCCTCCGGGACAAGGACGATACCATGTTCCATCGCCTCCTTCGGAGACCGCACTTCGATTTTCTTGCCTTCCAGGTACACCTCTCCGCTTTTCTTCTTGTCCGCCCCGATGATTGCCCGCATGATCTCTGTTCTTCCGGCGCCCACAAGTCCGGAGAACCCGAGCACTTCGCCGCGGTGCAGCTGGAACGAAATCGGCTTGACGTAATCAGAGGATACTCCGCGGACATCCAGGAGGACGTCGCCGATCTCTTTGTTCCGGTCAAGATTTTTATATATATCGCCGAGGTCGCGGCCTACCATCATCCGGATCATCTGCTGCTGTGACGTTTCTTTGGTCACAACCGTGTCCACGTACTTTCCGTCCTTGAAGATGGCGACCTTATCCGTGATCCGCTCCAGCTCGCTCATCCGGTGCGAGACATATATGACAATCTTGCCCTCGTCTCTCAGCTTGCGGATGATCTTGAACAGAACGTCAATTTCTTCGTCGCTGAGCGAAGCAGTCGGCTCGTCGAAGCAGATCACGCGCAGGTTTTCCCTGCTGCAGGCTTTCATGATCTCGACCATCTGCTGATACGCGATGCTCAGATCCTTCACCTTCGTTGTCGGCCGGATCGGAAGTCCGAAGTCCTTGATCACCTCTGCCGCCATGCGGTTCGCCTTGGCTGTATCGATAATTCCGAAATGATTTACCGGCATCCTTCCAAGGAAAATATTCTCTGCCACGCTGAGCTCAAGAAGAATCTGCCTCTCCTGGTAGATCACGCTGATCCCTGCAAGAAGCGCCTCATTTGGCGACTTAAAGTGCTTCTCTTCCCCGTCCAGCAGATACTTTCCTTCATTTGGCTGGTAATCCCCGTTCAAGGTCTTGATCAGAGTGGATTTTCCCGCTCCGTTTTCTCCTAAAAACGCGAGCACCTCACCTCCGTATGCCTTAAAGGAAATGTCATCGAGTGCACGAACGCCCGGGAAGAACTTCGAGATATGCTGAAATTCCAATGTATACTACATCACTTCGTCCCTCCTTGTATTAAGCCAATTGTATAAAAACACACTTTAGCTGTAATTAGAAAAAGATGTCGAACTATTGTAAAAAATTGCGCATCACGAAATGGGGTCAGGCCCCGTTAAGCTTCCTTAACGGGGTCTGACCCCATTCAATGTCTCTAACCACCTCTAACTATCTGCCACCTGCTCACAAACACGACTGAATCGCCCTGAACAACCGGTCTGTAAACACCGGTTTCTCCACAAAATCATTCATACCCGCGTCATAAGCGAGTTTCCGGTCCCTCTCGTATACATTGGCCGTCATCGCGATCACGGGGATTGCCGCTTTCTCGGGATCCGCAAGCTGCCGGATCCTCCGCGTCGCCTCCACCCCGTCCATGCGGGGCATCCGGATATCCATGAGAATCAGGTCATAATAGCCGGGCGGTGCATTTTCCACCATTTCCACACAGACCTGTCCGTCCTCCGCAAACTCCACGGCCGCGCCGGTCGACTTCAGGATTTCCGCCGCGATCTCCCGGTTCAGCTCCATATCCTCGGCCACAAGAAACCGCCTGCCGGAGAAATCGCAGTTTTCAACAACTCGCTCCTCGGGCATCCGCGCCCGTCTCTTCAGGAATTGTTCCAGATCTTCCAGTCCGTCATCTGTACCGGCACCACGGCCGTCATTGCCCTCTGCACCGGTATACCCGGCGCCGCCCGCAGCCTCGGGCTTATCTGCATATTCCGGCTTATCCGCATTGCCCGACTCATCCGCATATTCCGGCTTATCCGCAT
>CACXFK010000003.1 GCA_902766945.1 uncultured Lachnospiraceae bacterium
AAAAAAGACTTAAAGCCGGAACAGGCAGCGGATGATCAGTGAGGCGCAAAAATGGCGATGTCGTGAAAACCGAGCGGTTCGTATTTATCCATCGTCTTGTCGAGCCAGTTGGACAGCGTCAGGTAAAACTCGCAGATCACTTCCTTGTTGTCCTCGATCGCTTTTGCCTTGATGTAGTCAGAGGCTTCGATATACTTTTCCTCGTACTCGTCGGGGTCGACGATGAGGTCCAGGGCGAAGTGCCTCTTATACCGGGCCAGCCGCGGATCCGAGTAGTTTTTCCGCATGAGTTTTACGACCTTGCGGACTTCCTTCGTCATGGCGCGGACATTCTCAAACGGCATGAGATTGAGCTCATTCCGCCACTGGAACTCGCCCGGATAATATTTCTTGATAAACGGGAAGAAAAGCTGTTTCGTCGCGAGGTTCTCACAGGACAGCTCCGCGTCCTCGAGCCAGTCCGCGTCCGCGTTCATGATCTTGTCGCTGACCGGCGCAAACCAGAAGCGCAGCTTCCTGTGATGACCGCGCCGTATGCGGATGCGGTATCTGTCTTCAGCCATATCGGTACCCCCGTATGATTCCTTACTGTTTCTGAAATGAAAAAGAATACGCCGGGAAGGCGTTTTCGATAATCAGTATAACACACGGGGCCGCAATTTCAAGTTGACGGGAAGTAAAAAGTGATTTATCGTTTATGCAACGAAATCCGGAAGAGGAGGTGCCCTCATGCGCACATTTTCGAAATCGACGAAACTCGACAATGTCCTTTATGATGTCAGGGGACCCGTTGTGGAAGAGGCGGACCGCATGATCGCGGCCGGACAGAGCGTCCTGAAACTGAACATCGGAAATCCGGCGCCGTTTGGGTTCAATGCGCCGGAAGAAGTGATCCATGATATGGCGATGAACCTCAGGGAGAGCCAGGGGTACTCGGATTCAAGGGGGATCTGGGGCGCGCGGAAAGCCATCATGCAGTACGCCCAGCTGAGAGGCATTCCGGATGTGAGGATGGAGGACATCTATACCGGGAACGGCGTCTCCGAGCTGATCAATCTGTGCATGTCGGCGCTGCTCGACGACGGCGACGAGATCCTGATTCCCTCGCCGGATTATCCGCTCTGGACCGCCTGCGCGACTCTTGCCGGCGGCCGGCCGGTACACTATCTGTGCGATGAGGAGAGCGACTGGGTGCCGGATCTTCAGGACATGGAGAAGAAGATCACGGATAAAACGAAAGCGATGGTCATCATCAATCCGAACAATCCGACCGGTGCCGTGTATCCGAAGGACGTGCTCGAGCGGATCGCGGAGATCGCGAGGCGGCACCAGCTGATCCTGTTTTCCGACGAGATCTATGACCGGCTTCTGATGGACGGCTATACGCACACGTCGATCGCATCGCTCGCGCCGGATCTTTTCTGCATCACGTTTTCGGGTCTGTCCAAGTCGCATATGATCGCCGGATACCGCGTGGGCTGGATGATCCTGTCCGGCAACAAGGAGGCGGCGAAAGATTATATCGAGGGGATCCGGATGCTGTCTTCCATGCGGCTTTGCTCCAACGTGCCGGCCCAGTCGATCATCCAGACGGCGCTTGGCGGCAGCCAGAGCGTGGAAAGGTATGTGGCGCCGGACGGCAGAGTGACCCGTCAGCGGGACTATGTCATTGAGCGGCTCAGCGCGATGCCGGGCGTCAGTGTCGTCAAGCCGAAGGCGGCATTTTACTGTTTCCCGAAGCTGGATACGGAGAAGTTCCGCATCCGGGACGACATGCAGTTCGCATACGACCTTCTGCGTCAGGAACGCGTGCTGATCGTGCAGGGAACCGGCTTCAACTGGCCTCATCCGGACCATTTTCGTATTGTTTACCTGCCTATGCTTCCGGCTCTTACGGAGGCGCTCGACAAGCTGGAGCATTTCCTTTCCGGGTATTCGCAGGGAAGTTTATAGAATTTTGTAGATAAGGCCCGGGAATTTTCAAACAAATTCCGATTGTTTTCATGAATCAGGGGTTTTTATGGACAGTCCAAACGAGCTTTGATATAATTTGAGTGTATTCTTCAAGAACCATCTTTACGAGGAGGTAATAAGATGAAAAAGAAGATTTTGGGTGTTGTAGTGTGCCTCGGCATGGCGCTGACGATGATCGGCGGCTCCGCGGCAGCCGTTTCAGCAGATGACGCAGCAGCAGATTACAAGGTCGGCTTTATCACTCTTCACGATGAAAATTCCACATACGACCTGAACTTCCTGAACGCGGCGCAGGAAGCCTGCGAAAAGCTGGGCGTGGAAGCCGTCATCAAGAAAAATGTTCCGGAAGGCCAGGAGTGCTATGACGCGGCCTGTGAGCTGGTCGATGCGGGCTGCAAGGCCATCTTCGCCGATTCCTTCGGACATGAGGACTATATGATTGAAGCCGCCAAGGAGTTCCCGGAAGTCCAGTTCTGCCATTCTACGGGAACAAAGGCCCATACCGAAGGCCTTGACAATTTCCACAACGCATTCGCATCCATCTACGAAGGCCGTTATCTTGCCGGCGTTGCGGCAGGCATGAAGCTGAACGAGATGATCGCGGACGGCAAGATCTCCGAAGATCAGGCAAAGATCGGCTATGTCGGCGCGTACACATACGCGGAAGTGGTATCCGGTTATACATCGTTCTTCCTCGGCGCGCGTTCCGAGTGCCCGTCTGCCACGATGGAAGTCACCTTCACGGGCTCCTGGTATGACGAGACCGCCGAAAAGGAAGGCGCTACGAAGCTGATCGACGACGGCTGCGTCCTCATCAGCCAGCACGCCGACTCCATGGGCGCTCCGACTGCCTGCGAAGCCGCCGGTGTCCCGGACGTCTCCTACAACGGCAGCACGATCTCCGCTTGCCCGAACACCTTCATCGTATCCTCCAGGATCGACTGGGCTCCGTACTATGAATATGCGATCACGACCTTCATGGAAGGCGGCAACATCGAAGCGGACTGGACCGGCGACCTTTCCACGGGTTCCGTCGTCCTGACCGACATCAATGACCAGGTCGCGGCTGAAGGCACGGCTGAGAGAATCGAAGAAGTGAAGGCGGCCCTTGAAGCCGGCGAGACCCATGTCTTTGACGCGTCTCAGTTCACGGTCGAGGGTGCTGCGCTTGATTCCTATATGGCCGACGTGGACACGGATCCGGCTTACGAAGGAGATACCGAAGTGATCTCTGACGGCTATTTCCATGAATCCGAATACCGTTCAGCTCCGTATTTCGATCTCCAGATTGACGGCATCACGCTTCTCGATACGGCTTTCTGATACGAGGTTTATCAGTCTTTTCCGGAGAACCCGGGTTTTGCGACCCGGGTTCTTCGTTTTCATTTCCGAAGGCATGAGATGTCATTCTCCGGGGTGATCCATTGATGAGAAAAAGACACTGACGGAAGGAGAAACGATAGTGGACAGCAAAACAGCCGCCGTGAAGATGCGCGGCATCACGAAGACATTCGGCACCGTGGTCGCAAATGACAGCGTGGATCTGGATATCAACAAGGGAGAGATCCTGGCGCTGCTCGGAGAGAACGGAAGCGGGAAGACGACGCTTATGAACATGCTTTCCGGCATCTACTATCCGGATAAGGGGACCATTACCATCGACGGCCGTGAGGTCTCCATCGGGTCGCCCCGCGAGGCATTCGGATACGGGATCGGGATGATTCACCAGCATTTCAAGCTGGTGGACGTACTGACAGCGGCTGAAAATATCGTGCTCGGACTCAAGGAAGAAGGCCGGCTTGACCTGGGTGCGGCCGGAAAGCGGATACGGGAGATCTGCGACGCCTACGGGTTTGACGTGGATCCGAAGCAGAAGATCTACGATATGTCCGTGTCCCAGAAGCAGACGGTCGAGATCGTCAAAGTGCTGTACAGAGGAGCGGACATCCTGATCCTGGACGAGCCGACCGCCGTACTGACGCCGCAGGAGACGGAAAAGCTGTTTGCCGTCCTGCGCAATATGAGGGACGACGGAAAGGCCATCGTCATCATCACGCACAAGCTCCACGAGGTCGAGGAATTAAGCGACCGCGTCGCGGTGCTCCGCCGCGGGAAGTACATCGGCGATATGATGACGCGCGATACCAATGCGCAGGAGATGACCGACATGATGGTCGGCCGGGCCGTGTCGCTCAACATCTCCAGGCCCGAGGTCGGGGAGACGCCGGTCCGGATGGAGCTCCGCAATCTTTCGGTCCGAAGCGGGGACGGCCTTATGAAGCTGCAGGACGTCTCCTTTGATATCCGCGCGGGCGAGATCCTGGGCGTGGCCGGCATTTCCGGAAGCGGGCAGAAAGAGCTGCTCGAGGCGATCGCCGGACTCCAGAAGATCGAGTCAGGGGAGATCTGTTACATTGATGAGAACGGAAAGAAAACAAGCCTGATCGGGATGGATCCTTTTGCCATCAGTTCGCTCGGCGTGTCTTTGTCGTTTGTTCCCGAAGACCGGCTCGGCATGGGCCTCGTCGGAAATATGGACCTGACAGACAATATGATGCTCAGGTCTTACCGGAACAACCGCTCCGTTTTTACGGACAGGAAGACGCCGAAAGCGCTGGCGCAGGAGGTTGTGGATGAGCTTGAGGTGGTGACGCCCGGGCTGGGAACTCCTGTGCGGCGGCTGAGCGGCGGCAATGTCCAGAAGGTCCTGGTCGGGCGCGAGATCGCATCCTCCCCGAAGGTCCTCCTGACGGCGTATGCCGTCCGCGGCCTCGATATCAATTCGTCCTATACGATTTACAACCTGCTGAACCAGCAGAAAGAAAAGGGCGTCGCCGTTGTCTACGTCGGCGAGGACCTGGATGTGCTGCTCGAGCTGTGCGACCGCATCCTCGTGCTGTGCGCCGGCCGCGTCAGCGGCATCGTGGACGCGAGAACGACCGGGAAAAACGAGATCGGACTCATGATGACGAAACTGGGAGGAGGCAATTCATGAACAATAAAACAAAAGCGCCTCTGATTCACATCACGAAGCGGAAGGTACTTCCGTGGTACGGAGCATGGGGGATCCGGTTTGCCGCCATTGTGCTGGCGTTTGCCGCCTGCGCAGTCGTGACGATGATGCTGACCGGAGACAATCCGATACAGGTCTACTCGACCATGCTTTACGGCGCGTTCGGCACGACAAGGAAGCGCTGGATCATGGGCCAGGAAGTCGGGATCCTGCTGTGCGTCTCGCTCGCCCTCACACCGGCTTTCCGGATGCGGTTCTGGAATCTGGGAGGCGAAGGACAGATCCTGATCGGCGGACTGGCAAGCGCCGCCTGCATGATTCTCATCGGTGACCGGCTGCCGAATGCAGTCCTGATCGCGGTTATGTTTGCCGCCTCTGTCGCGGCAGGGGCTCTGTGGGCCTTCATTCCCGCCGTGTGCAAGGCGAAGTGGAACACAAATGAAACGCTGTTCACGCTGATGATGAATTACGTCGGCATGCAGCTTGTCGCGTATTATACGATCGTCTGGGAAGTGCCGAAGGGATCGGGCAAGATCGGCATTATCAATCAGAATACAAATGCCGGCTGGCTTCCCCAGGTGGGGCCGTCGAAGTATTTTCTCAATATTCTCATCGTGGCCATCCTGACGGTGATCGTGTACATCTATATGAAGTACAGCAAGCACGGATACGAGATCTCCGTCGTCGGCGAGAGCGAGAACACGGCCCGCTATGTCGGCATCAAGGTCTCGAAGGTGATCATCCGCACGATGCTGATTTCGGGAGCGCTCTGCGGCCTGGCCGGCTTCCTCCTGGTCGGGGGAACCAATCATACGATCACGACGACCATCGCCAATAACAGAGGCTTTACGGCCGTTATGGTGGCGTGGCTCGCGAAGTTCAATCCGATTGCCATGATTTTCAGCTCGCTGCTTCTCGTTTTCTTCGGGCAGGGCGCGAGCGAGATCTCGACGGTATTCGGGCTGAATCAGTCCTTCGGGGATATCTTAAGCGGCATCGTGTTGTTCTTTATCATCGGCTGTGAGTTCTTTATCAACTACAAGATTCACATCCGGAAATCCGAGTGAAAGGAGGCGCGTCTTTATGTTTGATCTGGTTTCTTTTATCCCGCGCGCCGTGGCGCAGAGCATACCGCTTCTTTGCGGGAGCACAGGTGAGACTATCACGGAGAAATGCGGCAACTTGAACCTCGGTATTCCGGGCGTCATGTATGTCGGCGCGATCAGCGGCGTTATCGGGTCTTTCCTGTACGAACAGCATGCGGAGACGATGAGCGCGGTCCCGGCGATCCTGATCCCGCTCAGCTGCTGCCTGCTCGGGTCTCTTCTGATGGGACTTCTTTACTGTTTCCTGACGGTCACGCTGAGAGCCAATCAGAATGTGACCGGTCTTGCGATGACGACGTTCGGCGTCGGATTCGGCAATTTCTTCGGCGGATCTTTGATCAAGCTGACGGATTCGGAAGTGCCGTCCATCGCTCTTTCCGCCACGAGCGGATTCTTCCGGCGGTCCCTTCCGTTTGCCGGAAGCATGGGCTGGGTGGGGTCCGTCTTTTTCTCCTACGGCTTCCTTGCCTATACGGCGATCGTGATCGCGCTCGTCGCGTCCTATGTGCTGAACCGGACGAGAACGGGCCTGGAGCTGAGGGCGGTCGGTGAGAGCCCGGCGACTGCGGACGCGGCCGGCATCAACATTACCAGGTATAAGTACGTGACGACCTGCATCGGCTGTATGATCGCCGGTCTGGGCGGGCTGTACTACGTTATGGATTATGCGAGCGGCGTCTGGTCCAATGACGCGTTCGGCGACAGAGGATGGCTTGCGATCGCGCTCGTCATTTTCACGATCTGGCGTCCGAATGTCAGCATCCTGGCTTCGATTCTGTTTGGCGGTCTGTATATCTTGTATCTGTATATACCGAGCGGCATGAATCTGTCGGTCAAGGAACTGTACAAGATGCTTCCGTATATCGTGACGATCATCGTTCTCGTCATTTCCAGCATGCGGAACAAGAGAGAAAATCAGCCTCCGGCGAGTCTCGGACTCAACTATTTCCGCGAAGACCGGTAGGCGTTTTGATCGAAAATGTCTTAAAAGGGCGTCCCTGCGGGACGCCCTTTGTTGCGTTGATACTGCATTGTACTAAAAAAAGAACAAGAATCGGGGCTTTTGTTTCTCTCAGATTCTTGTATGAAGAAATCTGAAGTGTTAAAATTTCGGAGTGATTTTTTTTCAGTGGGTATTTGGGAGTATGAGCCCGCAGCAGGAAAAAGAAAAGAGGAGGAAAAGATTATGTCATATGTTGATGAAGTGCTCGCTCAGGTCCAGCAGAAAAATGCGCATGAACCGGAATTTCTGCAGGCAGTGACAGAAGTGCTGGAGTCGATCCGCGTCGTTGTGGATGCCAACGAAGAGAAATACAGAAAAGTTGCACTCCTTGAGCGGCTTGTCGAACCGGACCGCATCATCACATTCCGCGTTCCCTGGACAGATGACAACGGAAACGTACATGTACAGAGAGGTTATCGCGTCCAGTTCAACAACGCGATCGGACCGTACAAGGGCGGCCTTCGTTTCCATCCCTCCGTTTATCAGGGCATCCTGAAATTCCTCGGTTTCGAACAGGTTTTCAAAAACGCGCTGACCACGCTTCCGATCGGCGGCGGAAAGGGCGGTTC
Organism: uncultured Lachnospiraceae bacterium; assembly: GCA_902766945.1. Classification (GTDB taxonomy): domain Bacteria; phylum Bacillota; class Clostridia; order Lachnospirales; family Lachnospiraceae; genus Chordicoccus. The sequence continues at coordinate 7,666 of CACXFK010000003.1, forward strand.
GGACTTCGATCCCCACGGAAAGTCTGACGCGGAAGTGATGCGTTTCTGCCAGGCATTCATGACGGAGCTTTATAAGTACGTCGGCGCGGACCGCGACGTACCGGCAGGCGATATCGGCGTGGGCGGCCGTGAGGTCGGGTATCTTTTCGGCCAGTACAAGCGCATCACCGATTCTTATGAAGGCATGCTGACCGGCAAGGGCCTCACATTCGGCGGCTCTCTGATCCGTACACAGGCGACGGGCTACGGTCTTCTGTATCACACTGAAGAAATCCTGAAGCTGAACGGACAGAATCTGAAGGACAGCGTCTGTGTCGTGTCCGGTGCCGGCAATGTCGCCATTTACGCGATTGAAAAAGCACAGCAGCTCGGCGCCAAGGTCGTGACCTGCTCCGATTCGACAGGCTGGATCTATGATCCGGACGGAATCGACGTCGCGGTCCTCAAGGACGTGAAGGAAGTGAAGCGCGCGAGACTGACCGAGTACAAGGCGGCCCGTCCGGGTGCAGAGTACCATGAGGGCAAGGGCGTTTGGACCGTGAAGTGCGACTACGCGCTTCCGTGCGCAACACAGAACGAGCTTGATCTCGAAGACGCCAAGGTCCTGGTCGCGAACGGATGCAAGGGCGTTTTCGAAGGCGCGAATATGCCGACCACGCTCGAGGCGACAAAGTACCTGCAGGAGAACGGCGTTCTGTTCACACCGGGCAAGGCGTCCAATGCGGGCGGCGTGGCCACATCCGCTCTTGAGATGTCCCAGAACTCCGAGCGTCTGTCCTGGAGCGCCGAAGAAGTCGACGCAAAGCTGAAGAGCATCATGTACGGCATCGCCGATACGATCTCCGATGCGGCTGAGAGATACGGCATGAAGGGCAACTACGTGGCCGGCGCCAACATCGCCGGTTTCGAGAAGGTCGCTGAGGCCATGATCGCTCAGGGCGTATATTGATCGTCTTTCATCACGTTACAGGAATTGCAGCCGGCCCGCGGGAGTTTCCCGCGGGCCGTTTCATCAAGGAAATTAGACTTCCTTAACGGGGTCAGACCCCGTTAAGGAAGTCTAATTTTTCCAAAAAAAAGGATACTCCTTTTTCACGCGGAATATTCTACAAGACGATTTCTGTAAAAGACTGGTGCAGAGCATTAAGGAGGCGCCGATGCTTGTCCGGGAAGAACTGGAGAGAGATGAGAGGCTGCGGCTGAGTCCGCGCGCGTCCTATGCGGCCCTGTCCAGAGGGCGGACCCGCAAAGAGGAAGAATGCGATATACGGACCTGCTACATGCGCGACCGCGACCGTATTGTCCACTGCAAGTCGTTCAGAAGACTGAAAGATAAGACGCAGGTGTTTTTGTCCCCGAAGGGGGATCACTACCGGACGCGCATGATGCACACGCTGGAAGTATCCCAGACGGCGCGCACAGTGGCGCGGTGTCTGAGGCTGAACGAGGATCTCGTCGAGGCAATCGCGCTCGGACACGATCTGGGGCACACACCTTTCGGCCATGCCGGCGAGCGCGCTTTAAATGAAGTCTGTCCGGGCGGGTTCCGGCACTACGAACAGAGTGTGCGGGTCGCGCAGGTTCTTGAAAAAGACGGCGCCGGGCTGAACCTCACGGCCGAGGTGCTGGACGGCATGCTGAATCACGGGACCGGGCGTCATCCTTCAACGCCGGAGGGCCAGATCGTCCGGCTTTGCGACAAGATTTCTTATGTGCATCATGATATGGACGACGCGGAACGCGCCGGCATCTTAAGTGAAGCCGATATTCCCGGCGAGCTCCGGGATCTGCTCGGAAGGTCGACCCGGGAGCGCCTCAACACGTTTATTCACGATATCGTCCGCTATTCGCGGGAACGCGATGAGATCTCGATGTCGCCGGAGATCAGCCGCGGCCTCATGGATCTGCGCGCCTTCCTGTTTGAAAACCTGTATACCAATCCGGACGCCAAGAGCGAAGAGAAGAAAGCCGTTGAAATGCTGAAGGCTTTGTATGATTATTATGTGCGGCATCCGGAAGACATGACGGAAGAATACTATGGCCGCATCGCGGAATGCCTGGATAAAACCGAGCGGGTCGTCTGCGACTATATCTCCGGGATGACCGACCAGTATTCCAAGATGAAGTTTGAAGAAATCTTTGTGCCGAAATCATGGAGCAGATAACTGATGCGCTATTCGGATGATGTCATCGAAGAGGTGATCCGCCGTACGAATATCGTCGATCTGATCGGACAGGACGTGCACCTGAAGAGGGCCGGCGGCAGCTACACAGGCCTGTGCCCGTTCCACGCCGAGAAGACCCCGTCATTCAATGTCAGTCCGTCAAAGCAGATGTACTACTGCTTCGGCTGTCACGCGGGGGGCAACGCGCTCACCTATATGATGGAGTACCACAACTACACATTTACGGAGGCGCTGAAGATCCTCGCTGAGAAGGCAGGCGTGCAGCTTCCGGAGGAGTCGCTCTCGGAAGAGCAGAGAGCCGCTTCCGAAAAGAAAGCCAGACTGCTTGAGATCTATAAATCAGCGGCTTCATTTTATTATTTTGCGCTGAAGCGGAAGACGGACAGTCCTCCTTACAGGTACCTGCAGGGACGAGGCCTGACGGATGAAACGATCCGGCGCTTCGGTCTCGGGTATGCCGATGCATACGGTGATTCACTCTACCGGTATCTGAAAAAGCAGGGGATGGACGACGCGCTCCTTGAGGAGAGCGGCCTGTTCCGCTTTGACGAGAAGCAGGGTGTGTCGGACCGCTTCTGGAACCGCGTGATGTTTCCCATCATGGATACGCGCGGGCGGGTCATCGGATTCGGCGGCCGCGTGATGGGAGAGGGAAAACCGAAGTATCTGAATTCCCCGGAATCCTGGCTTTTCAACAAGCGGAAGAACCTGTACGCGCTCCAGTATGCCCGGTCGACCAGGAAGAACTACATGATCCTGTGCGAAGGCTATATGGATGTCATCACGCTGCATCAGGCCGGTTTTACAAATGCATGTGCCTCGCTCGGCACCGCGCTCACCGAAGAGCAATGCGCGCTGCTCCGCCGTTTTACCGGTGAGGTTCTGCTCCTGTATGACAGCGACAGCGCCGGGATCAATGCGGCGCTGAGGGCCATCCCGCTTTTGAAAAATGCAGGCATCACCCCGCGGGTGACCGACCTGAAGCCTTATAAAGATCCTGACGAGTTCATCCGGGCGGAAGGGGCTGCGAAGCTCGAGGAGCGGCTGCAGCAGTCGGAAAATGCCTTCCTCTTTGAGATCGGGCAGACCGCCCTTTCGTACAGGCGGAGCGACCCGGCGGAGTGGACGGCCTTTCAGCATGAGACCGCGAAGAAACTGCTCTCATTTCCGGAAGAACTTGAGAGGCAGAACTACCTGGACGCCGTCTGTGCGCGCTACGGCTTTTCAAAGGAAGCCATGTCACGGCTGGTCTCAAAGGAAGCAGCGGTCATGCCGCCCCCGGAAGAGAAGCCGTATTCTTCCGGCATCCAGGAGACGCGGAAGAGGGAAAAAGACGAGAAAGCCCCTCTTGCGGAGAAACTTCTGCTGAGCTATCTGGCCAATTACCCGGAAGCCTATCCTCAGATCAAGGATCTGATCAGTCCGGAGGATTTTACAGACCCGTTCTGCCGGCGCATTGCCGCGGCCTTATATCAGCAGCTTGAGAACGGCAGCGTCAGCGAAGCAGCGCTGATCGCGCACCTGCCGGACAGCGGCGACGAGTCAAAAGCGGCGGCACTCTTTCACACCGAAATCCGGGTCTCGAGCGGAGCCGAGCTTGACCGTGCGTTTACGGATACGGTGGCGGGAATGCTCCGCGCGAGCAACGAAGCGCGCCTTCGGGACGCGGATATAACGGATATGAACGTCTACGGACGTTATATTGATAATCAAAAAAAGCTGGAACAGTTCGGACGCGGAACGATCCTGCATCTTACGTGGAAGGACGAGTGACAGCGGAATAAAAGGTGAAGTATGGATAAAGAAATTGCGGCATTTTCAGAGAAACTGAGCGGCCTCGTCCAGACGGCGAAGCAGAACAAGAGCACACTGACGTACAAGGAGATCGAAGAGTACTTTAAAGATGTCCAGCTCAAGGAAAATGACATCGAAAAGATCATCGAGTTCCTGGAACTGAACGGAATCGACATCCTGAAGACGGATGAAACACCGGATTCGGAAGACGACCTGCTCATGTTCAGCGACGATGACGATATCGAACCCAACGAGGAGGAAATTGATCTTCGGAATATCGACCTGACCGTTCCGGAAGGCGTGTCCCTGGAGGACCCGGTGCGCATGTACCTGAAGGAGATCGGCAAGGTGCCGCTCCTTACGGCTGATGAGGAGATCGAGCTCTCCAAGCAGATGGAACAGGGCGGCGAAGAAGGAAAGATCGCCAGACAGCGGCTTGCGGAAGCCAATCTCCGACTTGTGGTTTCGATCGCGAAGCGATACGTGGGCCGCGGGATGCTGTTCCTCGACCTGATCCAGGAAGGCAATCTCGGTCTGATCAAGGCCGTGGAAAAATATGATTACCGAAAGGGATTCAAGTTCTCGACCTACGCGACATGGTGGATCCGCCAGGCCATCACCAGAGCGATCGCCGACCAGGCGCGGACCATCCGCATCCCGGTGCACATGGTGGAGACTATCAACCGCCTGATCCGCGTCCAGCGGCAGCTGCTGCAGGAGCTCGGCCGTGAACCGACCCCGGAAGAGATCGCGGCGGAGATGGATATCCCCGTCGAAAAAGTCAGGGAGATCCAGAAGGTGTCGCAGGAGCCGGTGTCCCTTGAGACGCCGATCGGCGAGGAAGAGGACAGCCATCTCGGCGATTTCATCCAGGATGAAAATGTCCAGGTTCCGGCGGAAGCGGCCGCCTACACGCTTCTCCGGGAACAGCTCGATGAAGTGCTGGAGACGCTGACGGACCGCGAGAGGCAGGTGCTGCGGCTCCGCTTCGGTCTGGACGACGGACGCGCCAGAACACTTGAGGAGGTGGGGCGCGAATTTCATGTAACCCGCGAGCGGATCAGACAGATCGAAGCCAAAGCGTTACGGAAACTCCGCCAGCCGTCCAGAAGCCGCAAGCTTCGCGATTATCTGGAGTGACGGACCGTGAAGCTTTCAAAAAGGCTCAGCGCGCTCTGTGACATGGTGCCGCAGGGGAGCGCCGTCATCGATGTCGGATGTGATCACGCGTATGTCCCGGTGCATCTTCTTGCATGCGGCATCTCGCCGTGCGCCATTGCTTCGGATATCCGGCCGGGGCCGCTTGCGGCCGCCAAAGCGCATATCCGGGAGGCCGGGGTTTCGGACCGCATCGCGGTGTGCCTTTCGGACGGTGTCCCGCTTAAAGCGGTCTCCATCCTTACATCGGTGGGCTACCGAAGAGATGCTGCGCCGGTGACCCTGATCACGGCCGGCATGGGCGGGATGATGATGCTGGATATCCTGCAGCGCGCTCTGCACAGCGAAGAACCGGAGTTTTCAAAGGGATGGTTCCGGTATTATCTGGCATCCCCTCAGAAAGATGCGGAAGCGTTCCGGCACGGCCTCACAAAGGCCGGCTACAGGATTATACGGGAGCGCCTCGTAGAGGAAGACGGCAAGTATTATCCGGTCATTCTTTCGGAATACGATCCCATGCCGCCTGAAAAACTGACAAAAGACGAAGCGATGCTCGGCCCCTGCCTGATCAGGGAACGGGGGACGGTATTTCTGAATTATCTGGCCGGACGGGAAGCAGTCCTTGAGAAGATCCTTGCTTCACTTCCGGCGGACAAACCGGAGAGGACGGAGGCTGTTAAGGAAGAACTGACAATGATCAGAAGATACCTGGAGCCGCGATCGGGGAACTGAACGCGGCCGGTGGGGAGGAGGCCAAGATGACGTTTTGGGTAAATGGCGGCGAACGGGACTATCCCGAGGGACTTTCATTTTATGATCTGGCACAAAAGGAGTTTGGCAGCGAGGCCGGAAAATACCTGCTCGCCGTAGAGAACGGCAGACTCAGGGAACTGTTTCACAGACCCCGCAAAGGTTCCGAGATACATTTCCTGACGATGCAGGACAAGGCCGGGTTCGATACGTACCGCCGGTCCGCCGTGATGCTGTTTTTTGCGGCGCTTTCCAATATCTGCGGGGAGGAAACGAACGCCATCCTGCATTTTTCGCTCGGAAGCGGATTCTACATTACCCTGAAGGGTGATACGGCATGCAGCGAGGCCCTGATTCAAAGCGTGGAAGAGGAAATGCGGCGGCTCGTTTCACTGGCACTGCCTTTCCGGAAACGCTCGGTTCCGACGGCCGACGCCATCCGGATCTTCCGGGAGAAAGGCCAGAAGGATAAAGTGAAGCTGTTCCGGACGAGAGTGGCCTCGCGCGTCAATATCTATACGCTTGACCGGTATGAGGACTATTATTACGGCTTCATGGTTCACGATACCTCTATCGTGAAGCAGTTTCGGCTGCTTCCCTACAGAGGCGGCCTCATCCTCAATCTGCCGCTTCGCACGGATCCGGACGTGATTCCGGAGTTCTCCACATCAGGAAAGTTCTTTGACGCGCAGCTTCAGGGGGAAGCATGGGCGGAGCAGCAGAACATCAGCACGGTCGGGGATCTGAACGACAATATCATCTCGGGGAAGCTTTCCGACACGGTGCTGACGTCCGAGGCGCTTCAGGAGAGCCGCATCGCGTGGATTGCGGAGCAGATCACGTCGAGGAGCAATGTGAAATTCGTGATGGTGGCCGGGCCGTCATCATCGGGCAAAACGACATTTTCCCAGAGGCTCTGCATCCAGCTGACTGCGCACGGACGGGTTCCGCATTATATCGGTGTCGATAATTATTTCAAAAACCGCGACGAAATGGAGGTCCTGCCGAACGGCAAAAAGGATTTTGAAGGCCTTTCGGCTGTGGATATCGTCCAGTTCAATCAGGATATGACGGCTCTTTTAAATGGAGAGACCGTAAGGATGCCGTCCTTCGATTTCGTGGAAGGGAAGCGCGTCTATACGGGTGAGACGCTGACGCTCGGCGCGGACGATCTGCTGGTGATCGAAGGGATTCACTGCCTGAACGACGCTTTGAGCGAAATGCTTCCTGCTGAGAGCAAGTTCCGGATCTATATCAGCGCGCTTTCGCAGCTGAACGTCGATGAGCACAACCGCGTCCCTACGGCGGACGGCAGGCTGATCCGCCGGATCGTCCGGGACTACAGGACGCGCGGATCCAGCGCGTCCAGGTCGATCAGTATGTGGGACGACGTCCGGCAGGGGGAGGAGAAGAACATATTCCCCTATCAGGAATCGGCGGACGTTGTCTTCAACTCGGCGCTTCCTTATGAGATCGGGGCACTCAAGCTCTACGTGGAGCCGCTGCTCTTCCAGATTGAGCCGGAGGATCCCGCATATGAAGAGGCGAAGCGGCTTCTGAAATTCCTGGATTATTTCATCGCGATTCCGTCGGAAGGCATCCCGGCAAATTCGATCCTCAGGGAATTCATCGGAGGCGGGTGCTATCATCTGTAAACATGCAAATAGAAAAAGAGGTCAGACTCTGTTAAGAAATCTTAACGAGGTCTGACCTCTTTTTGTTCCTTTAAAAACGGCAGAGCGATAAGCCGGGTTCTGTCGTGTACGGTCATCTGTCTAGCCCGCCCGTTGCCGGGCGGATCGAGCGGCTTACCTGGAGCACGGCGGGCCGCCGTATCGCTCCGTCTCAGCCTTGCTTCGGATGGGGCTTGCATATGCCCTGCTCATTACTGACCAGGCGGTAGTCTCTTACACTGCCTTTTCACCCTTACCTGCATGCGCAGGCGGTTCTTTTCTGTTGCGCTTTCCCGTGGGTTACCCCAGCCGGACGTTATCCGGCATCCTGCCCTGTGAAGCCCGGACTTTC
>CACXFK010000004.1 GCA_902766945.1 uncultured Lachnospiraceae bacterium
CCGCTTTTCCTTCGGATTTTTTAAGTGCTGCAGGATCGTGCATATGATAAAAGAACAGGACGATATCAATAGAACGCTGGAAGAATTGAGGAAAGTGACCGGACTCTCTCTCACGCTTGACGGGGAGGAGGACGGCATCGCGGAGGATGCGGCGGAGAAAATCGCCATGCTGACCGCGGCCTGGCGCGAAAAGTACGACCGGACCAATTTCCTCAGGAACCTGCTTTACGGCAACATTTCCGAGGCGGATCTGTACGCGGCGGCTTCGCGCTTTCACATCCAGGAAAACGGGCGGCGGCTTCTCTATGTCATCGAATGCCGCGGCGGGAGCGCGGAGGAAGCCGGAAGGATCATCCGCCAGATGTTTGTGCTCCGCACCGGCGACCAGTTTGCCGTGCTGGATGAGAACCGGATGATCCTGATCAAATCGCTTGCGGCGCGGGATGACGACGGGAAGCTGATGTCCGAAGCGCATACGATGGTCGATATGCTGAACATGGAGGCCATGATCAGCGCCCGCGTCGGGTACAGCGCCCCGATTGAATCCCTTAAGGATATGCCCGCCGCATTTCGCGAAGCGGTGCTGTCGCTTGAGATCGGACGCATTTTTTACAGCAGCGGTACAGTATTCCGCTATGACCGGCTCGGGATCGGACGGCTCGTCTACGATCTGCCCGAGGAGTCCTGCCGCCTGTTCCTTAAGGAACTGTTCGGCGACAGCAGCCCGGATGATTTTGACGAGGAGACCGTCTCGATCATCAATGCATTTTTCGAAAACAACCTGAATATCTCCGAGACGGCCCGCCAGCTGTATATACATAGAAATACGCTTGTCTACAGACTTGAGAAACTGCACCAGGCGACGGGACTGGATCTGAGAAATTTAGATGATGCGATCGCGCTGAAGCTCGGCATGATGATTTCCAGGTGCATGAAGGCGCGCAGGCAATAGAGATCCGTTTTTTGTTTTAGGAGGAAGTACAGAGTATGAAACTGCACGACGGAGGAGTGTATCTGCTGAACGGGCGGGAACTGAGTGAGACATGTCCCGTTCCGGAACAGGAGGCAAAGAAAGGAACGATCGCCTACAGAATCCTGGAGGCGCACAATACGAGCGGCGACGCGGAGAATCTCCGCATCCGCTTTGACGCCCTCATTTCCCACGACATCACCTATGTCGGGATCATTCAGACGGCGAGGGCTTCGGGGCTGACGCATTTCCCGATTCCCTATGTTCTGACCAACTGCCACAACTCGCTCTGCGCGGTCGGCGGTACGATCAATGAAGACGACCACATCTTCGGCCTGACGGCGGCCAGGAAGTACGGCGGCGTCTACGTGCCCCCGATGCAGGCCGTGATCCACCAGTACGCGCGGGAAATGCTCTCCGGCGGCGGACGGATGATCCTCGGGTCGGACAGCCATACGCGCTACGGCGCGATGGGAACGCTGGCCATGGGAGAAGGCGGGCCGGAGCTCGTCAAGCAGCTTCTGAACCGCACTTATGACATCAGGATGCCGGAAGTCGTCCTCGTCTATCTGACGGGCGAACCGATCCCCGGCGTAGGACCGCAGGACGTCATGCTGGCGATCATCGGCGAAGTGTTCGCAAATGGCTATGTCAAGAACAAGGTCCTCGAATTTGCCGGACCCGGCGTGGCCAATCTGTCTATGGACTTCCGCATCGGCGTCGACGTCATGTCGACCGAGTCCACCTGCCTCAGCACCATCTGGGAGACGGATGAGAAGACGGAAGAGTACCTGCGGATCCACGGCCGCCCGGATGCGTACAGGAGTCTTGCGCCGCTTGATACGGCGTACTACGACGGCTGCATCGAACTGGATCTCTCCGCGATCAGGCCGATGATCGCGATGCCGTATCATCCGAGCTGCGTTTACACGATCGACGAGGTCAACGCGAATCCCTACGATATCCTGAAAGAGACAGAAGAGCGCGCAAGGGTTTCCTTTGGCGATAAGGTCAAGGTCGACCTTCAGAGCAAGGTCCGGGACGGCCGGCTCGTGGCGGATCAGGGCGTGATCGCCGGATGCGCGGGCGGCGGTTTTGAGAATATCTGCGACGCGGCGGATATCCTGAGAGGAAAGAGCATCGGCAGCGGCATTTTCTCGCTCAGCATCTATCCGGCGTCGATGCCGATTTATAAAGAGCTGATGAAAAACGGCGTCCTCGCCGACCTGGTCGACACCGGCGCCGTCGTGAAGACCGCATTTTGCGGACCGTGCTTCGGCGCGGGCGACACGCCGGCAAATAATGCGTTCTCGATCCGCCACTCGACGAGGAATTTCCCGAACCGCGAGGGATCGAAGGTCCAGGAGGGGCAGATCTCTTCCGTGGCGCTGATGGACGCGAGATCGATCGCGGCGACGGCGGCCAATCAGGGCAGGCTGACGAGCGCGGCGGAATATGCGGGAGGCTATACAGAACCGGCGTATTTCTTTGATTCGAAGATCTACGAGAACCGTGTCTATGACAGCAAGGGCGTGCCGGATCCGTCCGCGGAGCTGATCTTTGGCCCCAATATCAAGGACTGGCCGAAGATGGCGGCGCTTCCGGAGCACATGCTGCTGAAAGTCGTGTCCGAGATCCATGACCCGGTGACGACGACGGACGAGCTGATTCCTTCGGGCGAAACCTCTTCGTACCGGTCCAATCCACTGAAGCTGGCTTCATTTGCCCTCTCAAGAAAGGATCCTGCCTATGTCGGGCGCGCCCTGGACGTGCAGAAGGGCGAGACGGCCCGTGAGAACGTTCTGGATGGAGCTTGCGGCGGAAGCCGCGATGCGGCTTATGAGGCTGTCAGGGAAGCGCTGCCGGAAGCGGCAGAGGCGCTTGCCGCGGTTCAGGCGCTTTGCCCGGAAGCCGGATTTGATAATACCGGAATCGGCTCGACGATTTTCGCCGTGAAGCCGGGTGACGGCAGCGCGAGAGAACAGGCCGCCTCCTGCCAGAAGGTGCTCGGCGGCTGGGCCAATATCGCGCACGAATACGCGACGAAGCGGTACCGCTCCAACCTGATTAACTGGGGCATGCTGCCGTTCCTGATCCCCGAAGAGGCGGAAGGGCTTCCGTTCGCAAACGGAGACTGGATCTTCGTCCCGAACGTCCGGAAAGCGGTCGAGGAGAAGTCGGATGCGATCAAGGCCTATGCGCTCAAAGAGGGTGCTCTCTGCGAGTTCTCGCTCTCCCTCGGTGACCTGACGGATGA
>CACXFK010000005.1 GCA_902766945.1 uncultured Lachnospiraceae bacterium
ACGCAGAATTTTGCGCATCTGAATGAAAATGGCGACTTCACGGTCTACGATCAGATCGGTACGATCGAAACCGGAAACGTCAGTCTGCGGCACGGCCAGTTCATGCCCTACAACAATCTGCAGCCCGGACTGTATTCGCAGAGGTATGTCAATGAGACAAATGAACTGGACCAGAATCTCAGTACGGATGATCCGCGCTACGGCGAGCAGATGTACACCATACCGTTTAACGAGTCCAGCCAGAGCCCGGACAATGCAGACTATTTCTTCGGCATGCAGCTGGAAGCGGACTTCATGCAGTCGGAAGGCGGCCTGGACGCGTGGGGACACGATCTGATCTTCGAGTTTGCCGGTGACGACGATATGTGGCTCTACGTGGACGGCGAGCTGATCCTCGATCTCGGAGGCGTCCATGCGGCCCAGGTGGGAACGATCAATTTCCGGACCGGCGAGATCAATCAGAACGGGAAAAAGACGACGCTGCGGGCTGTGATCGAGGCAAATTACAAAAAGAGAAATCCGCAGGCGACCAATCTGGAAGTCACGACCTATCTGAATACGATCTTCGGCGGGTCGGGAACCGTCTTCCCGGACTATACGTCCCATGCCATGAAGATGTTCTATATGGAGCGGGGCGCCGGCGCGTCCAATCTCCATATGCGCTTCAACCTGTCTCCGGTGAAAGCCGGACAGCTGCAGCTCAGTAAGAAGATCTCCGGAACGGAGAAGCAGGACTACGTCAGTGCGGAGTTCCCCTACCAGATCTTCTACGTAGATGAACACTACAATTATGTGCAGCTTGATGACAGCTCCAGAGTCCTCCTTGCGGGCACCAACGAGCCTGTCAAATACAGGGAAGAAGCGGACGGCTACGCGCACGTCTTCTTCCTGAAGCCGGGGCAGACGGCCACCATTTCCCTGCCGGATGACTACACCGAGTACTATGTCCGGGAGTGCCGGGTCAATACGAACATCTATGACCGGGTTGAAGCAAACGGCACCGAGCTTACCGGAACAGAGGGCCGCGTGTCCGGGACAATGGATTATACGATTGCCGGGGAGCAGGTTTCGCAGCGGAAAAAGGTGGTCTTCGACAACCATGTGGATCCGGCCTCGCTGCGCACGCTGTCGGTGACGAAGCGCCTGTATGATGAGACGGGGAGAGAACTCTCCGCCGAAGAGGACAGCACACTGTTCCGCTTCCGCATCCGTCTCGGAGAAAACCTTGATTACTACCGGCTCGGCTCGTACCATGTCAAAAACCCGGCCGGAGAGTACTGCGTATATGACAGCACCGGAAACCGGTTCGTTTCGACCGGCATAACGGATATCACAAAGATTTCCGAAAGCCAGATCACGAAGGCGACCTTCACCACTTCTCCGAGCGGCGCGGTGGACAAGATTCCGGCGGGGTATACCGTGGAGATCCGGGAACTTATGGTCGGCACGAATTTCCGGGTTGAGGAAACGCCCTCAGACATACCGGCCGGATACGGTCTGATCGAGTATACCAGACAGAACGGTTCCTACATCGTGGAGGAAGGCGATCTGATCAATGCCGGCGTGATCCGCGACAATGCCGACCCGGCGATCGAAGTGCACAACCGCCGCGGTTTCGGCCTGACGGCGCAGAAGGTTTGGTCCGATCAGGATTTCATGGATTCGCATGACGACCTTTACTTTGCCGTGTACGCGGCCGGACAGATGGTGGACGGAACGCTCCGGAGGATGAAGACCTCCGCGGCCGAAGGAACGGCAGTGCCGGAAAGCTCGCTGTACTATTTCTTCGAAGCGCTGGAAGAGGGCTGCACCTTTGACGACTACTCTGTGAGGGAAATGAACGTCACGGCGCCGGAAGTGGATGAAAACGGCTATGTGACCGCATTTGAAAGCGCGCAGCCGATAGACGAAGACGGCATGCTGACAAATGGCGGCGTCCCGTCCGGGAGCGGGCAGCATGAAGACGGATTTGCCTACCGGGTACACTATGAGACCGGAGACGTGACGGGCGCTTCCGAAAATGTCCGCACGGACACCATTTACAACACACGTCCGGGTCTCAGGATCCTCAAAACCGATATGGAAGGACAGGCTCTGCCCGGGGCGCAGTTTACGCTGACGGACTCGGCCGGAAATACGGTCGGCGCTTCCTCCTATGTCTCCGGAAATGACGGCCTCATCACGACGGCTTATCTGAAACCGGGCGAGGAATACCGCCTCACGGAGACGGCTGCACCGTCCGGTTACCAGGGACTTGCGGATTCGCTCGTGATCACGGTCAGTGATGACATGACGGAGGTGACCGTGCAGGGCGGAGAGAGTGACGCCGGAAGATATGCGGTCGAACAGGCGGAAGCGGGGGCAGACAGCCCCGATGAGATGGCCGCGCTTACGGTGCGGAACAGGCCCATGACATTTAAGGCCCGGAAGACGGACTCCGTATCGGGTTCGCCTATGAAGGGCGTGCGGTTCGCGCTTTACAGACAGGTTGAAGCCGGCGGAACGATGCGAAAGGACTACCGGCCCATGGAAGGGTACGAGCGCATTGAAACCGGTGACGACGGCCTTCTGCCGGGCATCACGGAGCAGCTGGATCCGGGTACCTACTATCTGACAGAAACCTTTACGCAGAAGGGATATGAGCTTCCGGACCGCGATATCGTCTTTACGATCACGGACAACGGCTATCTCTCCGTGGAAGAACCTTACGCGGATCTTCTTGAGGTAACGGACGGTGAAGAAGAGACGGGCGGGACCGTATCCTATACACTTGCGATCCGGAACGTGAAAAATGAAGTGTCCCTTACGGTCATCAAGAACGTGGACGGAACGAAGGCGGACCTGGCGTCCTCCTACGAATTTGCGCTGACGGGAGCCGCGGACACAGTCCAGACCTTCAGCCTCAAGGACAAAAAGACACAGGAGGCAAAGGGAGAAACGGCCGAAAAAGTCATCCCGGTTCCGGGCAACAGCGCCATTTCCTTAAGCGAAGTACTCGGCGAAAACGAAGAATTCTTCCGGACGACCTGGGTGATGCAGGAGAAAGACGGTGAACCGCAGGAAGAAAAGACGGGCGTCTCGGCAGAAGATCTGACGATTGCGAAGGACACGACGATTACCTTTAACAACGTACGCTGCCGGCAGAAAGTGGCGATCGATAAGGTCAATTCCGCCAACGAAACGGAGCATCTGGAAGATGCGGGCTTCACGCTGTATCAGGTGGATGACGAAGAAACCGCTGGCAGCAGCGCCTCTTCCGATGCAGGCCGTACTTCCGGCACGCAGAAAACCGCTGAAAAAGACACGGAAGAAGTCGCAGAGAGCGATTACATCCTCTACATGAAGCTGGAGGACGGCCGAAGGGCCGCAGTGGTTGCTTCCGGCAGCACCGACAAAAACGGCATCTTTACGGACAGCGAAGAGAGACAGACGATGGTCCTGGATACCGGCGACTACCTGCTCAAGGAGGAATGGCCGCCTCAGGGGTACACCCCTCTGTCGAGCAACGTGCGGATCATGGTGACGCCTCAGGACGTCAAGTTTGTGCAGACCGACTACAACAGCGGACTCTCACAGGCCGCGAAAGCGAACGACGATCAGGTATACTACATCATCGTCCGCAACAGCCCGGGCGTGGCACTGCCCGCGACCGGCGGCAGCGGCACAGAGCTGTACTACATCCTTGGCCTGATCCTTCTGACCGGCGCGGCGCTCCTGCTTCTCAGGAAAAAGGCCGGGGACAGGTCTTCGATCTGATCGATGTACAACGCTAGAAGTCAACATCAGGCACCGTGATAAGACCAACAATTAGAAGAGGCCCGGCTTGCTTCGGCAGCCGGGCATTACTTTGTCTTTTTTAAAAAAAAAAAAAAAAAAAAAACAGCTATTTGTATTTAAAAATATCATGATATATGGTATCATGAAATTGTGCAAAAACAAACAGTTACAAATGCTTATGACCAAAGTGATGCCGATCTGGAAGGCATCTGTTTTTGGCATCCAAAATACGCTTATTTTGATTGAGTCGACAAAGACTCAATAAGCCTGCTATAAACTGACATTTCTTATTACACGTCTACAACTTAACCTCTGACATCTTTAGAAGGACATTTAAACGACATTTAAACCGGCTCGCTAAGACGGACACATTTCTTGCCATTGAACAGGCATAAACGTTACGAACACATCCGCCTTTTGTTGCCCGAGTGCATGCGCTCAGGAAGGACTGGATTTATGAACCCTTTGAAGAAATACTATGAGCAGTTTGTCAGACAGCATCCGCACAGGAAAAAAATATTGCAGCGCATTCTTCATATCGCATCGGTGGTCACGGTCTTTATTACCATCTATGCGCTGATCCTGCCTGCCGTTGCAGTCGACCATGATACGGCCGATGACATGCCGGGAGTCTATCTGGAAG
>CACXFK010000006.1 GCA_902766945.1 uncultured Lachnospiraceae bacterium
GGCGCCGAGCGACATCATGTTGTTGCCGCAGAATACGGCCGTCGGCGGCTTCTTCAGATTCATAAGATGCTTCATGCATTTATAGGACTGGTCCGCCATCTGATTGCCATAGGCAATGTACATCTCTCTGATTTTGATTCCGTTTTCGCGCAGGGCTCTGCGGTAGCCGAGTTCCCTCTCGTAAACCGGGCTTAAGTCCTTATCTCCGGCGATGATGGCGATGCGCTCGTGGCCCTGCCGGATCAACTCGCAGACAGCTTCGTAAGAACCCGATTCATTGTCCGCCACCACGGTGTCGAGTCCCTCTCCGCCATCAATAAAGCGGTCAATCAGCACAACAGGTGATCCCTGCTCCTGGTATTCTTTTAAAAGGCGTCCCGTTCTCTCGTCCCGGACGCCGGCGGCCGTGATCAGGATCCCGGCCACGTTGCGTTCACGGATGGTCGTCAGGACGCGGAATTCTTTTTCCGCATTCTCGTTCGTGTTGAAGATCAGCACCTGATACCGGTTCTTCTCGGCTACTTTGGTGATGCCTTCGATCAGGCCGTAGAAGAAGGGGTTTTTGAGGTCGGGGACAACGACCGCCACTACTTCTGACCGCTGAAAGCTCAGATCCCTCGCTGTCGCGCTTGGTATGTAGTTCTGCTCCCGCATGATGGCCTGCACTTTCTCGCGGGTGGCAAGCTTCACCTTGTCGGAGTTATTGATGACACGGGAGACCGTAGCGACGGAGACGTCCGCCAGTCTTGCTATCTCTTTTATGTTCATAATCGCCGTTATTCCATGACGGATGGAGCTTCGGCCCCATCCGGAGCGGGTCTGCTCTCTAAAGAAGATTTACAATCTGTGAAAAGAAATACTGCTGCCGGGTTTATATGCTTTGTCAGCATAGCACAAAAGCAGACGGGCATATATGGAAAAAGGTATCCTGACAGGCCGAAGCCTTACATCTTCCATCCAAGCAGGATTCTGGCAACCGCTTTCAGCTTTTCCGTTTTCCCCGTGAAAATCCACTTCGAAAGACGATCCTCCGAGCAGTCGATCCCTGTCGGCTTTCCGATTGTCGGCATGTTGCATTCCATCTCCGCGAAGCCGCCGGAGTTTCCGTCGTCATTGTACACATGGATCGAGTAGCCGGTGTCGCCCTCGATGAGCGGCGGCTCCTCCGAGTACATTGCAGACGGGTTGTTCGGGTAGCAGATGATGATGAGCACCGAGGAGTCCGTGTCCGAATCTGCGAGATAGCCGAAGCGGCCCGTAAGGACGGCAGAGCGGTACGCGATCTTGTAGCGGGAGTCCCCCGTGATCCTCAACGTGACGCCGTTTTCTGTGAGCTGCTCGTGCCCGCCGGCCGGCTCATAGTGGTCCGTGCCGCGCATGGGTTCATACATCGGTATAAACAGCGTGCCCTTCGGGCGGATCTGCAGCAGATCCCAGCTCTCCGCCAGTACGTCCTCCGAACTCGTGCCGGAAAGACGGATCACTTCCTCGATGCCGCAGTAGCTGAGACCTTCCATCAGCGCTTCATAGGACGGAAGGCGGCGCAGCGGGTTCTCCGCGCGGTGAATCATGCGGTGAAAGTCTATGTGCATGTTTCCCGTGACGGTGTTGCGGCTGACGAGGTCCAGCGACATCCGAAGATGCACGCTTTCCCCTTCCCGTGTCATCTCATAGGAACCCGGATCGATGGATTTCGGCGTATCCAGCGTCTCGCGGAAATGCGCCCGGTCCCGGATATTGAACTCGATCTCAGGGGCAATCCACACCCGGTCACCGCCGATGTTCCAGATCTTCCGGCTGATCAGCTTTCCGTACTGCTCCCGGTCATAGACGGTCTCCGGGATCCAGAAGATGCCCTCGGGATATGCTTCCGAGAAGGGGCCGAAAACATGTCCGCCGTGTTCTGTCACGACCGCCTGCCAGCCCTCTCCGACCGGGAGAAGCTCATACTTCATGCCACAGTAGGAAAATGTCTCCAGTATTTCCTTCATCCCCATTTTTTCCTCCTTTTTTGTCCGGCCGCCCGGAAGCGCTGCCGGCCGCCATGCTTGGCAGGCCCGTTTGGCCGGCTCTTCCTTAAAGGACTTCGGCGGCTGCCTTCTCCGCCGCAAGCGCTGCTTTGTATCCTTCCATAAAGCGGTCGTATCCCGCGGCGTCTTCTTCCAGCGGCTCTGCAACCGTCACGCGCGCATAGCTGAATATGCAGCGGTCCAGATAATCCGGCAGATTTTCGGCCGGGTTCTCCCTGACGAGATAAGCTGCCAGCACGGCAATGCCGAAGGCCCCGCCTTCCCCTGCCGTCTCCATCACCCGGACCGGCGTCCGGAGCGCGCCCGCAACGATCCGCTGCGCCGCACCGGGCGTCTTAAAGAGTCCGCCGTGCGCCGTGAGCGAATCCAGCCTGACGCCTTCCTCCCGGAGGCGGTCTACGCCGAGCCGGAGCACGGCGATCGTCCCGTTCAGCTGCGCCCGCATGAAATGTGCCAGGTCAAACGATGCGTCCGGCCGCCTCACAAGCAGCGGGCAGCCGCGCTCCATATCGACCAGGAATTCTCCCGCATGGAAATTATAGGAGAATATGCCGCCGGCGTCCGCGTCCCCGCAAAGTGCCTTCCGGAAAAGCAGCCCGTACAGCTCGTCCGGCTTCAGAGAGAGGCCGGCCTCTTCCGCAAATTCTCCGAAGAGGGAGACCCAGGCGGACAGGTCCGTCGTACAGTTATTGGCGTGCACCATGGCCACCGGTGAGCCGTCCGGCGTATTGATCTGCTCGATCTCGCGGTGCAGCGTCCGGATCTCTTCGTCCAATACAGCCATGAGGAAGCCCGACGTGCCCGCGGAGAGGTTTCCGCTCCGCCTCCGCACACTTCCCGTCGCGATCATGCCCGTGGCCGCGTCGCCCTCCGGCGGGCAGAGCGGGATCCCGCTCTGAAGCGATCCGCTCGCGTCCAAAAAGGAAGCTCCTTCTTCGCTCAAAACGCCTGCATTTTCTCCCGCTTTCAGGACTCTCGGGAACAGTTCCCGCGTCTTCCACGGATAGCCCTTATCCGCGATCTCATCGTCAAACACGGCGAGCAGGTCTTCCCTGTAATCACCGGTTTTCCCGTCGATCGGAAAAATGCCGGACGCGTCGCCGATCCCGATGACCTTTTCACCGGTCAGCCGGAAATGAATATAACCCGCCAGTGTGGTCATGAAGCGGAGCTCTTTCAAATGCGGCTCGTCCCGCAGGACCGCATCGTAGAGATGTGCGGAAGACCAGCGGTCCGGTATATTGTGACCAAGGAGTGCCGTCATTTTCTCCGCAGCCGCGTGCGCTGACGTATTCCTCCAGGTCCGGAACATAGAGAGCAGCGCGCCGTTCTCGTCGAACGGAAGATATCCGTGCATCATGGCGCTGATTCCGATCGCCCGATAGCGCCGGATCACCGCGCCGCACGACGCGGAAACGTTCTTCAGCAGATCCGCATAAGCGGCCCTCAGCCCCTCGTGTATGTCCTCCATCGTGTAGGTCCAGATTCCGTCCACAAGGCGGTTTTCCCACGTGTGAGAGCCTGATGCCGCCACGCGGAAGCCATCGTCGATGATCACGGCTTTAATGCGTGTCGACCCGAGTTCGATTCCGAGAAACCCGCTGCCTTCCTCAAGAAATTGCTTCAGATCTTCCATGTTTTATCCTTTTCCTGTGTATCCTCTTTTCGGTTTGATGCATCGGAGTGCGCCATCGGGCGTCAGTCCAGATTTGCATGGCGCGCCGTCATCTCCTCCTTGGAGATCCCGAGCGTCACGCGCATCTCATGCACCATCGCGTCGCACGCGATCCAGCTCATTTCCTCGAAGGCATCTCCCATAATCTGGCCGCCGTCCCGGACACCGTCCTTTTTGGTTCCGCCCGGCAGCACGGCCGTGCAGTCCGAAAGCATGCCGGCCGGAGAGTCCGGATGTACCGTGAGCACCGCCACGCGCGCACCGGCCTCCTTTGCCTTTTCAGCCATGGAGATCAGTGAGGCCGAAGCCCCGGAGCCCGAGATGAGGAACAGGAGATCGCCCTCGCGGATCGCAGGAGTCGTGACGTCATGGACAAAATATGCGGTCAGTCCCAGATGCATCAGCCGGTTGCAGAAAGCCCTCGCTACGCAGCCCGATCTTCCGCTTCCGGCCGCGAACACGCGGCGGGCGCCGAGCACTTCCCGCGCCGCCTTGTGCAGTTCCTCGTCCCGCACAAGCCGCGCGTTTTTTTCAAGTTCTTCCAGAATCTCCTTTACATACGGTGATTCCGCCATCCTTGTCCTCCTCTTTGCCCTCGGTGCGCGATTTCCCTTGGGAAATCGTGTTTTACCAAGGCGCCTCAAGAAAACATCGAAGCCCCGGACTGCCGTAAAAAGACAGCCCGGGGCCCGTATTATTTCATCAGTTCCAGGATCAGATTCTGGGCCGCGATGCCGTCATGCTGCTCCACGATCTTTGTGATCGCATCCACGCCGACGCGCTCCACTTTGGATTTGATCAGTTCAAATGCGTCAATATTGGCCTGGCACTCCGCCTTGCACTCCTCCCGGATCGGGAAGGTGTCGAAGAATACGACGCCGTCATACTTGTAGCGAAGAAGGAAATAGATGAACTCCGCGCAGAGCGAAAAATTGACGGAGCCGAAGATCATGCCGCTGTCCTTGTAGCCGTAGCCGTCATTCATATGCAGGCCGAAGAGCTTGCCTCTTGAGGCTGCGAGAGCCAGCCCGAAGGAGGGCTCATCGTGTTTCATCAGCATGTGGCAAAAATCCAGCGTGCAGCCGATATTCGGACGGTCCACGCAGTCGATCAGATACATCGTCATGCCGCTGCTGTCGACCATCGCGAACTCGCGCTCCTCGTAGGGTTTATACTCGATGCTGATTTTTATATCCGGAGCGTAGTCGCACACTTCGCGGATTCCCTCGACGAGCAGGTTCCAGCATTTTTCGTAATCGGTCTGAAACGCGTATTCGAAGCCGTCGTTCTCAAACCAGAGCGTCACCACCGAGCCGCCGATCTCCCGGCACACATCGCAGCCTTCCTTCGCGAGCTCGATTGCGCTCCGCCTGGTCGGTTCATCCGGATTGGAGAAGTTTCCGGTCAACCAGTTTTTGCGCCAGCGCACCGCCAGTCCGTTTACTTTGAGCGGTTTGATGCGCTCCTTCAGTTCGTTCAGATCCAGCCCGGCGAAGTGCTCCGGGTAATTGAACTCCAGATGCGTGATGCCGTTGGCATTTTTATAAGCGTCGATGGCGTCGTAAACCGTCTGTCCCTTGAACACAAAGGAATTAAATCTTCCCGCGTAATTCATCCCATCTCTCCTCTGTAGATCTCCATCACTTCTTCGAGTGTCGGCATGGCCGGCTGCCCGCCCGTCTTCGTGACGGTTCTGGCGCTGCAGCAGGTGGCAAAGCGGCAGGCCTCGAAGATATCCATATTATTGATCAGTCCGTAGCAGAGCCCTCCGATGAAGGAGTCTCCCGCTCCGGTGGACTCCACCGCCTGCACCTTCTTCGAGGGGACGAATTCCGTCCTTCCCTTTTCGGAGACGACGGAGCCGGCTTTGCCGAGCGTGAAAATGCAGGTCGTGCCGAGGCGCTTTGTCATCTTTTCAATCTCGTCCCGGGCCTTCTCAACGGAATCGATTTCCACCGATCCGTAGAAAGAAGCCTCGACTTCATTGACGATGAACAGGTTCAGCTTCTTCAGCGAATCCTCGGGGAGTGCGGCGGCCGGAGCGCCGTTTAAAATGATATAGGCGCCCTTTTCCGCGCAGACGTCGATCGCATAGAGGATCGTCTCGATCGGTATTTCCAGCTGAAAGACCACAAGCGTCTCCGGTGTGATCAGCTCTTTGAGTGCGTCAATATCGGCTTTTGAGACGCAGTCGTTGGCGCCGCGGACAACCGACGCGCGGATGCCTCCGTCGTAGAGGGACTGCGCTACGGACATGCCGCTGTTGCCGGGCACGGTCTTCAGATAATCCGTGCGGACACCGTAGCCCTCGATTGTCTTCTTCAGGAAAGCGCCGCTCGCATCCTCGCCGATACAGCCCGCCATATAGACCGGAAGACCGAGCTTGGCGGCCTGCACGGCCTGATTGGCGCCTTTGCCGCCGCTGCAGTACTCAACGGAATCGGCGAAATTTGTCTCTCCCTCTTCCGGCAGCCGCTCGAGCTTCAGGCAGACGTCGTAGTTGAGGCTTCCGATCACCACTACTTTGTCGTACATTGTTTTCCTCCGGTGTTTTTAAACTGCGGGCTGTCCGTGAATCCTGCACAGTCAGCCCGCCAAAGTCGGTTCTTTTACATTTCAAGATCAGCCGTCGTCCAGTTCCGGCCGTAGAGCCCCTTCGGGACGGCGTCACCAAGGCCGCCCTCCGCATGCGCGATCAGCCATTTGTTCTTCGCCTGAAGGAGCGCGTCCTCTTCCGTCACAGGGCGGAAGCCCGGATCAAGCTCCGTGTTGGTTCCGGCAGGAAGGAAGGTCGCATGCGCGTAGCCGCCCTCCGCCACATGGCAGGCGCAGTAGTGCAGCGTCGTCGCATAGAACTCGACCGCCATGCCGGCATGTACATAAAAGGCCTCTGTCTTTGAGGTGTCGTACCGCATGCCCGGTTCGATATCCGACTGCCGTCCCACTAAGACGATGTAGTCCGTGGCCGCGATGTTGACTTCAGAGCCGCGGTGATATTCCAGGGCGTTCAGGCGGTCGTTGTGTCCCATGCAGTATCCGAGCTGTGCGCTCAGCTGCCCGTAGAAGCGGGACTCGAATTCCTTAAAGACGGGGAGCGCTTCGAGTTCCGGAGAAGCGGCCTTGTAGACCACTTCTTCGGGAATCGGCATGCTGCGCATGATGCGGATGACCTCTTCAAAGTCGAAGCCCGTAACGATCCTTCCGTAGACCGCAAAACGCGGGTCTGTCACATCATATACTTTCATAGGGCACTCTCCGATCAGTGTCTGTTCTTCTTTCTCTTATCCAGGTAGAAGTTCACGATCATGACCACAAGGAGCAGTCCGCCCCAGACGATCTGTCTGCATGCCGTCGGAATGAAGGTATACATGTTGAGGACGGAAGACAGCATCTGGATGATCAGAACCGCGAGCACGATGCCGGTGACGGATCCGCTGCCGCCCAAGGGGCTGACGCCGCCGAGGACCGCGATCAGGATCGCCTGCATGGTGTAGGTCGAGCCTGTGTCCGCTTTCGCAGAACTGTAACGGCCCCACATGATGATGCCGGACAGTGCGGCGAGCATGCCGCTGATCATGTGCGTCATCACCACGATCTTGAAGTTGTTGAGACCGGAGTAGATGGTAGCGCGGTTGTTGGTACCGTACATTTTCATCTCACGGCCGAGTTTCGTTTTCTGCACCACGATGCCGGCGATCAATGCCGCGACGGCAAAGATGATAACCGTGATCGGGATGAGGCCGAACTTCATGTTGATCATGTTGCCGAGAGCTTTCGGGAACCCGCTTAAGGTCGAGCCGCCGGTCAGCACCACGCCGAAGCCCCAGAAGAGGGACTGCGTGCCCAGCGTCGCCAGCATGGCGGGGATGCCGAGTCCGGAGATCAGGACACCGTTTAAAATGCCTCCGATAGCGCCGATGAGGAGCGCGATGACGAAGCTGATGAGCACGAGGCCCTCGCCGCCGGTTCCGTCGCCGTTATAGAAGCGGTGAAGGAAGAGGCCGGCAATGATGGAAGAGAGGTTGGCCAGATAAACGGCGCTTAAGTCGATGCCGCCGATGATCAGGGCCATGCCGATTCCGATCGCCAGAAGTCCGTACTCGGGGAACTGGCGGAACATCGCCAGGAAATTGTCCGGGCTCAGAAAGTTTTTGCCCTGCAGGAGAGAGCAGATGATAAAGACCACGATAAAGAGCAGGATCATGCGAGAGGAGCTGTTGTCCAGAATGCCTGCCAATCCGCTTGATTTTTGTTTGTTCATCACAGCACCTCCCTTACTGATCGGACACTGCTACGTGCAGTGTATTCTTGCGGTTCTTCTCCTGGACTGCGGACACGCCGGTACCGATGATAATGATGAGACCCGTGAAGACGCGGGACCAGACCGTCGGAATGCCCAGAAGGATCAGACTGTTCGCCACGAGAGTCATGAGCGCTGTGCCGAGAACAGCTCCGAGGACGGAGCCTTTGCCGCCGACCAGGGATACGCCGCCAAGGACGCAGGCTGCGATGACATCCATTTCCATGCCGATCATGTTGTTCGGGTTGACCGTCATCATCATGGATGCGCGGCAGACGCCGATAAAGCCGGCCATTGCTCCGGAGAAGCAGAAGATAAACATGCGGGTGCCGAACACGTTGAAGCCGGCTCTTGCCGCAGCGACCTCATCGCCGCCGATTGCGAAGATGCCTCGTCCGAGCATCGTCTTGTTGAGGATGAACCAGCCGATCAGCACCAGCACGACGGCAAAGCCGAAGTGCACCGGCAGATTGGAACTGAATCCGGTTTCCGCGTTGGTTCCGGTCAGGATCTTGGCCTGGCCGAGCTGATAGAGCGCGGATGTAAGCGGGTACTCGGAAGATCCGAGGATGCCCTGCATGACGCCGATCCACAGCGAGGAGGCGCCGAGCGTGACGATCATCGCCGGGAAGCGGTACTTCGCTACGATAAAGCCGTTCACTGCGCCCATGAGGAGACCGAGCGCCATCGCGATCAGGAAATACGGGATCGGGTTCGAGAAGACCCCGTCAAGCTTCGTGCAGACGAAGTACATGGCCAGAGATGCGATCGCCGGGAAGGAGCAGTCGACGCCTCCGGAGATCAGAACCATCATTTCCCCTACGGCGAACATCATCGGAATCGTCAGCGAGCGGAGCAGGTCCACAATGTTGTTGGGCGTAAAGAACTGTCCGCTCCTGACCTGGATGATCAGGCAGAATGCGATCAGAATGAGCGCCACATAGAATTCGGTCTTTTTAGTCAATCTCTTTAAACTCATCTTTGCGAACCTCCTTAATACTCAACCGAGAGCTTCGACAGGGTTTCTTCATCCAGATCCTTCGTCTCTCTCTCGTCGACGAGATGGCCGCGTCTCATGACCAGCACGCGGTTGCAGTTGAGAAGCACTTCGCGTATATCGTCGGATATGATGATGACAGCGAGACCCTTTTCGGCAAGCTTCTTGGTCAGATTGTAGATGTCGTATTTTGCGCCGATGTCCACGCCGACCGTCGGTCCGTTTAAGATCAGGACTTTGAGGTCGAGGGCAAGCCATTTTGCAAGCACGCATTTCTGCGCGTTGCCGCCGGAGAGCGTCCGCATGTTGTCTGCGGCGCTGCCGATTTTGATGGACAGCTCGCCGACCCAGCGGTCGACCAGGCTGTCAATCGAGCTCTGGTTCATAAGCATGCCGGACTGGCAGTCCTTCCAGCGGGTCACCGAGATATTGTCGGAGATCGACTGATCCATAAAGAGGCCCATGACATTTCGTTCCGGAGGAACGTAGCCGATGCCGTGTTCCATCGCGTCTTCCACGTTCTTGAAGCTGACCGGCTGTCCTTCGAGCAGGATCTGGCCGGAGTCCGCCTTGTGGATACCGAAGATGGTCTCTGCAAGCTCGGTGCGCCCGGAGCCGAGAAGACCCGTGATGCCGAGGATCTCGCCGGCCTTGATCGAGAA
>CACXFK010000007.1 GCA_902766945.1 uncultured Lachnospiraceae bacterium
ATCACGATTCTCGAAGAGGAATCGTGCGCGAATTGCACAGCAGCGAAGCTGCTTTCCAATGTGCAATTCTGCGATCCGCCGGAGGCAGGGGGAATGCGGACGTCCGCTTTTACATTTTGCTGAAGATACAGGGATACGATCGATGGCCGGAAGAAGGAAAACGAAAAAACGGGTGATCACACTGATTATAGCAGGGAGCGCAGCCGCGCTTCTTGGCTTTGGTTACGTGCGCATCAGCAGGGCCCGGAAGCAGCTTGAACAGATCAGGCTCGAGCAGACCATAACCGGCGTATCGGTCACGAAGAGAAATATCCGGACCACCGTAGTGGGAAACGGTACGCTGAAGGAGAGCGGAGAGGACGAGGTCCGGATGCCGAAGGGCATCAAAGTGCGGGAGATCCTTGTGGAAAGCGGAGACGCCGTTGAGGCAGGGCAGGCTCTTGTGACGGTCGACCACAATTCGGTACGGGACGCGATCGCGGACCTACAGACCCGGATCGACGCGATCGACAAAGAGTTGATTGAACTTGAGGAAACGACTGAAGATGAAGCGCTGAAAGCACCGGTGAGCGGTACGGTCGGACCGATTTATGTAAACAAAGGGGACGAAGCCGCAGACGTGATGGAGAACCGGGGCAAGCTGATGCTGCTCACGACGGCGGGAGACCGGCGGGAGATCCGGATCAGCGCGCTCACGGGTGAAGTGCGGGAGGTCTATGTCTCTGAAGGCGATACGGTTGAGCAGGGCGATGACCTGCTGCTGATCCGGGGCGTCAGGGACGGGACGAAACGCGGGACACTGCTTACCGAGCGGGCGGAGCTGAGCGATGTGATGGAGAGGCTCTACGCCCTTTCGCTGACCGATACGATCACAGCCGAAGAAAACTGCGTGATCCGCGATATCTATGTGGAAGAAGGCGCTGTCGTGACAGCGGGGGCGTCGGCCGCTTCCGTGACGGGAGATCTTTCGGCCGCACTTGGCGGCAGTTCGGCGGCCATCGCATCCGGGCTGATGAACGGAAACGGATTTATGTCAACTGACGCCCTGGCAGATGACGGAGGTGCAGAGGAACGCGAAGAAGGGTTTGTTCTGCTTTCAGGGGATCCCGCCGATGAGACCGGTTTTGTACTGATGTCGGATGACGCGGCGTCCGGGGGCGGGTTTGTGCTGATGTCAGCAGACCCGGAGGACGCGATTCAGGCGGAAGATGACGCCCGGACTGAAGACGGCGAAGGCGTTGAGGCCGCGGATGAACTGCCCGCAGATGAAGAGTGGCAAGGGAACGCGGATGACTCCTTCGAGGAACCGGAAGCTGAAGACGCGGATGCGGCGGAGGAACCCGCTGAAAATGACGCCGAAGATCCGGAAGAAGAGGACGTATTTGTCTCGGAAATCGGAAACAGCGAATCGGATTCAGAAAATGAGACAGAGACGGAGGATTCCGCGAATGTGGAGTCCGGTGTAGAAGAGGGCAGCTTGATTGAAGCCGGGAACAGCGGCAGCGGTGAGGCCGGCCGGACACCGGAAGATGGTGTGCTTCTTCACGGGACGTTTATTGTCCCGATCCGGATCCCGGAAAGCGGCGGCCGCCCGATGACGGCGGAAGAAGCCGCTCAGTATCTGGACGGAACCGGTTATACCATCACAAAACTTGTATGGTCTCCTGACCCGGACGCTTCATTTCAATCAGGCGGGGTCTATACGGCCGTCGTGACGATCCGGACCGATACGAAAAAGCATCTCTATATTCTGCCGGACAGCGAGCACGTTCTGCTGAACGCGCCCGGAAGCACCGGATACAGTTATGAAATCCTCGATCCGGACGGCGACGGGCTCTATGAGGAACTGGCCGCGGAGATCTATTACAGCGTCCCGGAAGCTGAAGAGGAAGAAGCTGAAGAGATCATGGCTGAGCAGGCAGACATTCCGGAGGCTGAAGGTGCTGCGGAAGCTGAGGATACAGAGGATGTCAGTGTTGAAGCGCCTGCAGCAGAGGCGGAAGCCGATGTGAATGCTGCGGAAATCCTGGCGCAGGACGCATTTTATGAAGAGGCTCCCGAGGAATTCGACGACGCCGGCCTTGTGGCCGCAAACGAGGACACAGAGGAGGCGGCTTCCGGTCTGCCGGACAACGCCGGTCAGACGCTGCCGGGAGCGGTGTCCCTGCCGGAAGGACTGAATCTGAAGGATGTGACAACACTTCCTGAGGGGGTGACGCTCCCTGAAGGCGTGACGCTTCCTGAGGGCGTGACGCTCCCTGAAGGCGTGACGCTTCCTGAGGGCGTGACGCTTCCTGAGGGACTGACGCTTCCTGAGGGGATGACGCTCCCTGAAGGCATGACGGCGGAGGAATATCTGAGCAGCCTTCTGGAACAGCTGCGTGAAGGGCAGAACGGGTCGGGCACCGCGCCGGCCGTTATCCCTCTGACGCTGCCGGACGGAACGGAAGTGACGTGGGCCCCCGGAACAGGGGCGATGACATTCCCGGACGGGACCACGCTTCGCCTGGATGCGGACGGGGCCGCTGTGACGCGGCCGGACGGCCGGACGCTCACCATCCCGGCAGGCGGGACGGATGGCGGCACGGAATCCGAAACGGACGGGAGCGGACTCTCGGGGATACAGATCACGCAGCCGGACACAGGCGGGCTGCCGAGCGGCAAGATCACGCTGCCAAACGGCAGTGAAGCGGACTGGGACAGCGCGGAGCGGACGCTCACATTCCCTGACGGGACGGTCATCCGCTTCCCGGATCTTACGGGAAATGAGACTCCGGAGGCCGGCAGCACGCTCCCGGTCTGGGACACTCAGTCGAAGACGATCACATTTCCGGACGGTACGACCGTTACGCTGTCGGATGAGGCGGCTGAGAAGCTTGCGCCCTATGACGGAAGCGGAGCGGCCGGGGATTTTGACAACACCGCCCTCGGCAGGTTCCTTGCGGGCCTCATGGGAGACGACGGGTCGATTGACCTGAGCAAGTTGTTCGGGCAGGCGGACTTCGGTTCGATCCTGAGTAAAAGTCTGAATGACATGCTGAGCGGACTGGATCTGTCGTCGCTTACGGATGGTCTCGATCTCACCTCGCTGCTCGGGAACATGGACCTCTCCTCGCTCACCGGCGGGATGGATCTCTCCGCTCTTACGAATGGGATGGATCTGTCTTCGCTCACCGGAGGCATGGACCTGTCGTCGCTCACCGGCGGAACGGATCTGTCCTCCCTGGCCGGCAGCTCGCTTGCCCTGACCGGAGGAAGCAGCTCGAAAGCTTCCCAGTATGAGGAGACAGCGGCATTTTCCGTAGGGACGGATAAGGAAATGGCCGTCACGATCGCGATCAACGAGATGGACATCCTGCAGATCGAGAAGGGGCAGAGCGCGGACGTGGAACTTGACGCGCTGCCCGGACAGATCTTTGAAGGCGTTGTCACCGACATTGCCGCCAAAGGCAGCAACAGCGGGGGATCGACCAAGTACAACGTGACCGTGACGATACCGCGTGACGGCAATATGCGCGAGGATATGAGCTGCACGGTGTCGATCCTCATCAGCGAGGCCGCTGACGTCAGCGTGATCCCGTCCGCCGCGCTCATCACGGAGCAGGGGAAGAACTATGTGTACACCGAGCGGGGCGATGACGGCACGCTCGGAGGCCGGGTCGAGGTTGAAACGGGCATCGCGGACGGAGAGTACGTGGAAATCAAAAGCGGGCTGACAGACGGACAGACGGTCTACTACCGCAACAAAACCATGAATTTCTTCGATATGAGCCGGATGAACGGCTACGGCATGTACGGGCAGACGACGAGTGAGGCATAGAAGGGAACGAACGGCATGATCGAGTTTATCGATGTCAGCAAGGTGTATGAGATCGGGGGCACGGAAGTCCGCGCGCTTGACCATGCCAATATGCGCATCGATGACGGCGAGTTTGTCAGCATCGTCGGTCCTTCCGGTTCCGGAAAGTCCACGCTCATGAACATCATCGGCTGCCTCGATCTCGCAGACGAAGGGCATTACCTTCTGGACGGGCAGGAGATCAGTGACTACACGGAGAGCGAACTTGCGAAGATCCGGAACCGGAAGATCGGCTTCATTTTCCAGGATTTCAACCTGCTTCCGAAACTGACGGCTTACGAAAATGTAGAGCTGCCCCTGATCTATCAGCGGGTTTCCCACAGCGCAAGGAAGCGCCAGGTCGAGGAAGCGCTGAACCGCGTCGGCCTCTGGGACCGCCGGCATCACAAACCGACTGAGCTGTCGGGCGGCCAGCAGCAGAGAGTCGCGATCGCGAGAGCGCTTGCCACGAGGCCTTCGCTCTTTCTGGCGGACGAGCCGACCGGCAATCTGGATCAGAAAACCGGCCGCGAACTGATCGAATTGTTCCATCAGCTCCACGAAGCCGGAAATACGATCGTGCTGATCACGCATGACGGGAACATCGCGAAAGAAGCAGCCAGAAGCATCAAGATCCTGGACGGCCATGTCTCTGACGTGCGGGATCACTCCGAGATCGAGGAGGTGGTCTGATGCTCCTCCAGTCTCTGAAAATGGCGTGGAGCTCGATCCTCTCCAACAAAATGCGGTCCTTTCTCACGATGCTCGGCATCATCATCGGCGTCGTCGCGCTGGTCGTGCTCGTCTCGGTCGTAGACGGGGCGACGGGCCAGGTGACCGACGTGGTGTCTTCGCTCGGCACAAACCTGCTTTCGGTTCAGATCTCGGATGACAAGGGCAGGCCGATCGGGCTTTCGGAACTGGAATCGCTGCGGGACCTCGGCGACCTGGCGGAACTGGCCCCGGTCGGAAACGATGTGCTGCTCGCCAGAAGCGGCGCGCAGGAGGAGCTGACCTCCGTAACGGGGACGACGACCGGCTACGCGGTGATCGAAGGAATCGAGGTGGACTACGGGCGGTATATCAACGGAGCCGACGTCGAGAATCACTTAAATGTTGCCGTGATCAACCCGGCTCTTGCGCGGGATATCCTGAAGACCGAGCAGGTCGGAGAGGCGGTCGGAAGGACCTTTTACCTTGGGGGCATCCCGTTTTCCGTGGTCGGGGTGCTCGAGGAAGAGGACGAAAACGTCAGCATGTGGCAGATGATCAGCTATTCGGCCTACATCCCCTATACGTCGCTTGTGCGGCTGTCCTCGAAGGCGTCCGGCATCAGTTCCTTTATGGCGAGCGCGGTGAGTGACGAGCGGCTGGACATGCTGGAACAGGAGGTCGGGGACTGGCTGCTGAGGCGGTTTGACAACGATGAGACCGCATTTACCATCATCAACATGTCCACGATCATGGGGGCTATGGATCAGATCATGCACACGATGACCGTGATGCTTGGCGGGATTGCCGCCATTTCCCTGCTCGTCGGCGGGATCGGCATCATGAACATCATGCTTGTCTCCGTGACGGAGCGGACCAGGGAGATCGGCATCCGGAAGGCGATCGGAGCCGGACAGGGCACGATCCTCCTGCAGTTTCTGATCGAGGCGCTGATGCTTTCCCTGATGGGGTGCGCGCTCGGCGTCGCCTCTTCCTACGGGATCCTGCGGCTGATTCATGCCGTGTCGGGGTATGATTTTCCGATGAGCCCTCAGATCGTGACGGTTTCCGTGGTCTTTTCGCTGGCCATCGGGATGATCTTCGGCATCTATCCCGCGCGCAAGGCGGCAAAAAAGAAGCCGATCGACGCGCTGCATTACGCGGGCTGACGCATGGATCAAAACACTATGCTTTTTCTGTAGACGAAGCAGTAAACTTTGCTTTATTATAGTGTTAAGAATAAAAAGAAGAAACCTGTCCGGTGAATGCAGCTGGACTCTTCGTGTTCTACTGGTATGTGATCATTCCGGTGTGTACTTAAAGAGAACCGGTTGAAACGGAGAAAGCATGACTATGTCTCTGACGATGCGACTCACAGAACTTATTTCGACGGACGTTTTGCAGAACCTTCAGGATCTGCTTGCTGACTATCTGAAAATCGGGATTCTTGTGACGGATACGAGCGGGACGCCGGTCACCCGGCCGAGCCGCACAACCGGATTCTGCGTCATGACCAGACAGTCTAAAGAAGGCAGGCGGGGATGCGCGGAAAGCGACAAGAACGGAGGCCTGGTTGCGATCTCGACCGGCAAGATGAAGATCTACCGGTGTCATGCCGGCATGATCGAGTTCGCGGTTCCGCTTGTGGCGGACGGCGAGTGTATCGGCAGCGTCGTCGGCGGGCAGGTATGGCGGGACAAGGTCGACCGGGAAGGCATCCGGGCCGTGGCGGTCCGTCTCGGTCTGGACCCCGATACCTATTTGCAAGCCGCTGAGGCGGCTCCGGTCCGCACGGAGCATGAAGTGCAGGATGCGGCTGCATTTCTCGGCATGATCATTCAGATGTTCGTGGACCTCGGCAAGGACCGGATGAGGACATTTGACGAGAGCCGCAAGATCATCGCGGACACACAGTCGCAGTCGGCGCTGATCATGCAGCTGAATAACCAGCTTCGGCAGAAGCTGCAGCTGCTCACGGACACCGAGACGCACGCGGTCAGCCCCCAGAGAACGCTTCAGGAGATGAGCGGCGGCGTGGATCTGGTCCGACAGACGACCGACCTGACCGGCCTGGTTGAGGACACACTGGATTATCTCCATTTCAGGGAAGAAGAAGCCAAGCTGAATGAGACGACTTACGAAGTGCAGCACGTCATCACCAATGAGATGCGCCGCAGCATCGCGATGCGTCCCGAGCTTGAGCCGCACATAAGAGTTGAAGCCGATCCGGGCGTGCCGTTCTACTTGCTCGGAGATCCGGGGCGGATCGGGCAGCTTGAGGGCCGGATTCTGGACTACGGGTTCCGTCATCCGGGCACGGAAGAGGCGCTGATCAGGGTTCATTGCACCTATCATTCGTACGCGACCGTACTGCATCTGACGTTCCTGTTTGAAGGCGGCTCGCTCACCGAAGAAGAGCGGGAGGAGATCACGGATGCCTTTTCCGGCAGGGGTGATTTCGTCATGGAAAAACAGGCTTATGAACTGATCGGCCTGTCTGTCGCCGGGAAGACGGCGGCTGCGATGTCCGGCACGATCCAGGTGCTGGAGACGGATGACCGGTCGTTTGCATTCCGCGTTTCGATTCCTCAACTGGGCACGAAAGGAAATGAGTTCTGATGACCCGAAATGAAGAGAATGACCTGAAGACATTTGAGAAGCTCATCCTGGCAGCCGAAGATTTCGATGATCCCGAAGCGGGCCGGTTCCGGGCGGCTCTTGCCGAGCTGTGCGAGGCGGAAGATATATGCAAGGTGACGGTGGAGCATCAGGCTGTGGACATGAGCGAACGCGTCCGGATCCAGCAGCAGATGTATCCGCCGCTGGGCGTACCGGTCTGTGAGGAAGAACTGCGCCTGATCGAAAAGCAATATATATATGATGACCTGTCTGTCGTCGTGCGCCTGTATGTACAGCCGCTCTTTAAGGATGAAAATGACGAAGACCGGCTGAAGACAGAGGCCATCATGAGGCTGGTTGCCCTGAGGGCCCACCACCGCTATTTGCATGAGCACCGGTTCTCGCTCCACAGGGTCGATCCGCAGACAGGCGTTTACAATCAGGATTACGCGCTCTCATGGATCGGTGAGCTGATCGAGAACGGGGTTGTTGAGAAGTATTCGGGATGCAGCTTCAACATCCGCGGCATGTCCGTGATCAACAACCGGTATGGTATGGAAAACGGCACAAAAGTCCTGCGCGCCTACGCGCAGACTCTTCAGGAGAAGATCGGAACAGACGGCATCGTCGCGCGGATTGCGGGTGACCGTTTCCTGGTCTTTTTCCGGAATGAGATGCTGCAGACCGTGATCCGCTATCTGGAGGGCTATGAGCTGACCGACATCGAGGGGATACGGGTGCCGCTTACGGTGAGTGCGTGGGCTGGGTTTGACCTCATCCGGCGGGGAGAGACGCCGATGGGGATCATCGACCGGATGAATGCCGCGCTCAGAACCGCCAAATACGACTCCAATATGACCTATGTGTTCTACGATGAGCAGATCGAGCAGACGGTCAATACAAATAAACACATCGAGAGTCTTTTTAAAAGTGCCCTTCGGGACGGCGAGTTCAAAGTATTCTATCAGCCGAAAGTCGACCTGAAACAGTACACGCTGGCAGGCGCTGAGGCTCTGTGCAGATGGCTCCACGATGGACGGCTCGTGATGCCGTATCAGTTTATCCCCGTGCTGGAGAACAGCCGGGATATCTGTACGCTTGACTTTTATATACTGGACCGCGCCTGCCGCGATATCAGAAGATGGCTGGATGAGGACAGGCCGGTTGTGCGGATCTCCGTGAATCTTTCGCGCTGCCATATGGGCGATCCGCTCCTTTGCGAGAAGATCCTCGAGATCATTGACCGCTATAAGGTGCCGCACAGGTACATCGAGATTGAACTGACCGAGACGACGACGGACATGGGCTTTGAGGACATGCAGAAGCTGGTGAGGGGGCTCACGGCGGAAGGCATCAGCTGCTCCGTGGATGATTTCGGGGTCGGTTATTCTTCGATGAACGTGCTGCGCGAGATGCCCTGGAGCCAGATCAAGATCGACCGGAATTTCATGCCGTCCGGCAACGGCGACAGCGAGGACGAGAAGAAGAAAACCATGCTGAAGTCCCTGATCACGATGGCGCATTCCCTCGGGCTCGGCTGCATCGCGGAAGGCGTGGAGACCATCGAGCAGATCGTGCTTCTGAAAACCTACGGATGTTATACGGCGCAGGGATTCTATTTTGATCATCCGATGACGGCGGAAGACTTTGAAGCGAGGATGACACAGAGTCTGTGATACGCTATGAACGGGAACCTGAATCCGTTCGGAATACCCGTTACCGGGACAGTTTTGTTTACAAGGAGGGATCATTTAGAAAAAATTCACAATATAATGGGTCACAAATCTGAGTAAAAATGCTATAATACATTTAAGGGTGTGACGCAAACGAGAATGGCTGCAGACATCCGGATCGGAAACAGCATTTTTATGAGGGTCAAGAGAAGTGGAGTTTTTAAGAGACATATATAAACTCCTTAGCGGACAGAACCGGCGAAGCAAGTCTTTGCGTTCCGCTGTCACGTTTGTGAGCGGAATCGTTGTATTTATTACGGTTTATTGTCTGATCCTTCCCGCGATTACGATTGATAAAGAGACAGCAGAGGGCACGGCCGGTATCTATCTCGAAGAATCGGCGCAGGATACCGGTGAGCAGGATGAGGTGATGGTGGACCCGGCCATTGCCCCCCTGGGATCAGAGCCGACAGATACAACGTCGGACCAAGGCTTCATCGACGCAGGAGTACAACTGAGCGGCACAGCCGCGACAACTGATACGGGTTATGAGGAGACGGCGGCCGGAACAGGCGGAAACGAGCCGTCTGCTTCGTTTGCCGTAAAGGATCTTGGCGCACTTCTCATCGGAAACGCAGGAGCCGTAGGCCTGACCTCTGAAGAGATGGATGCATTTCTTTCGGGCAGATCTGCTGAAAAAGGCCTTTCGGAGGAAACCCTGGCTGCTCTCATGGTCGAGCAGGCAGGGATATTTGGCGTTTCCGAGTATGAAATGGTTTCTTACCTGAACCTGCGCGGCATCCCTGCGGCTGCAGCGCATGAGGACGACTATCTGAGCGCGGCCGAATCCGAATGGACAGAAGGCGCGTACTTTGAAGACGCTGCGCCTGAGGATGCCGCGGACGTCGAACAGGCGGAAGAGTGGACGGAAGCGCTTTATGAGGAGGCGCAGGAGGCGGCTGAAGCTTCGTGGCAGGACGACGGGATCGAAGTAGCCTCCGAGTGGCCCTCGGACTGGTATGAGGAAGAGGAAGAAACAGACATCAGCGGCAGCTTTGCCGGTGAAAGTGACTTCACAGAGTATGACGACGAAAACGGCGATGCAGTCGACGCCGCATATGATGACGCGATCGATGACGGGATCGACGCTGTGTATGACAACGGGAACGATGACGGGATCGGCGCCGTATATGATGACGCGATCGATGACGGGATCGACGCCGTATATGATGACGGGACAGACGACGCATTTGAAACAGGAGGCGAAGACTGGGCCGACGACCGGACGGATAACGAGACAGAATACGAAGAAACATCCGAATTAGATTACAACGATGCATACGAATCGGCAGTCGAAATAGCTGAAGACGTCAGCGGCAGCATTGCAGATGAATTCGGGATCCCGGAGCATGATGCAGAAGCGGCCGCAGAAGACGTCGCGGCAGACATCGCCGCAGAGTGGCAAACTGTTGAGGACACTTTGACAGAAGAGACGGTTGAAGAAGCAGCGGAAGACGGAGAAGCGGCGGACGAGATCGAGAACGGGGAGTCGGGTGTTGCCGATGAGGCGGCATTCGCAG
>CACXFK010000008.1 GCA_902766945.1 uncultured Lachnospiraceae bacterium
ATACGTGTACTGCATGTCATCCATCGTCTTTTTCACAAGGAAAATGCCGAGTCCTCCGGCCTGCCGCTCCTCGATCGGCCGCGTCACATCCGGGTCCTCTTTCGCGGTGGGGTCATAAGGAATCCCGCTGTCCACGAAGGTCAGTACGGCGC
Organism: uncultured Lachnospiraceae bacterium; assembly: GCA_902766945.1. GTDB lineage: Bacteria > Bacillota > Clostridia > Lachnospirales > Lachnospiraceae > Chordicoccus. The sequence goes on from CACXFK010000008.1 coordinate 153, forward strand.
AGCGCGGTTCATCCTGAATCCCGATCCGAAGCGTGGCGCTGCCCTCTCCCCCCGCATATGCGTAGCTGGCAATGTTCGTGATCAGTTCGTCGATCGCCAGGTCAATCTGCATCATGGCCTTAGGCGGGCAGTCCGCCTCTTCGAGCACTGCATCTGCAAAGGCGGTCAGCACTTCGATATTCTGAAGCTTCGCATCCACTGTCATCTCTTTCATTGCGACACCTCCGTGATTCAGACACACTTAGCAAAGCATCCTGCCGGAACCGGCTTTCACGCCGGACGCCGACATTTTGATCTCAGTCATATACGCCTCGGTCAGTCTTCCCCAGGCATATGAACTCATATACTCCCCCTGATACAGACGGATGTAGTCTTCCTCGCCGTCCTGAAAATGATACAGGTCACAATCCAGCATCTCGGGAAGGATCCTCATGGACCCTCTGCCCATATCGAGGATCCGGCTGATCCCATACTCTTTAAGCGTCAGTCTCATGCTCCGGATGATCACGTCAAGCTGCTTCTGCATGGAACGGTCATAGACACCGTCTTCCCACAGTACCGAAAAAGCTTCCGGCCTGCTCACACCGCTTCCCCGCCTGTCAACCAGATAAGCCAGAAGTTCGAAATTTCCAAAGGTCTTGGCTCTCACCTTTTGCTTTTCGGCCGCCTGACGCATCCTGAGCGCGTACTCCAGTTCAAGGCGGAGCTTCTCGGCGCTGAGCGGCTTTAAAAGATAAGCGGACGCATGAACCGAAAACGCGTCCAGCGCATGCTCCGCGGATCCGGACAGATACAGGATCGAGGCGTCCGGACTCCGGCGACGGATCTCTTCTCCCGCCGGAAAGCCGCATCGCAGATCCGCGTCGAAGAGCACGATGTCCCCGTCATGGCCGTCCAGATACTCCAGAGCTTTGCCGGCGTCTGAAAAAACTGTCAGCGTCTCAAAACCGGGCATTCCGCCGCATACGGATGTCACGGTCTTCACCGCGGCCTCGTCAGCGGAAATACAGATCACGCTCACTTAGGGATTCTCCGTCATACCGATCTGCTGCCTCAGAACCAGTTCGGCAAACAAACCGTTTTTGGCCATCAGTTCCTCATATGTGCCCTCTTCCAGGATCTTTCCTTCTCCCAGATACAGGATGCGGCTGCAGGTGCGGATCGTGGAAAGCCGGTGCGCCACAACGATCCTCGTGCAGTGAAGCTTGTCAAGCGCGTCCGTCACCTTCTTCTGGGCGATATTGTCGAGAGCGGAGGTCGCCTCATCAAAGATCAGGATCGACGGCTTCGGGGCGATGGCCCGCGCGATCATGAGACGCTGTTTCTGGCCGCCGGATATACCGCCCTGGCCTTCGGAGATCACCGTGTGCATGCCCATCGGCATCTCGCGGATGTCATCCGCTATGCAGGCCGTCTCGGCGGCCTCCCAGGCCTCCTCCATCGTGAGCGAAGAGGCGGACAGCGCGATATTCTCATAGATGGAATCATTGAACAGACCTCCGCTCTGCATCACGGTGCCGATCCTGCGGCGAAGTGATTTCAGGTCGATCTGGTCAATATTCTGGCCGTCATAGAAGATGCCGCCCTGTTCGGGCTTCTCAAATCCGAGAAGCAGCCGGATCAGGGTTGATTTGCCGCAGCCGGACGGGCCGACGATGGCCACGTATTCGCCCGCTTTGATTTTGAGCGACAGATTGTCCACAATCTTCCGCCCTTCTTTGGAATAGCGGAACGTGACATTGTCAAGTTCGATGTTTCCGCGAAGAGACGTGATCACCTTTTTCCGCTCCCCGGTCTCGGGACACGCCTTCAGGATCGGGGACGCCATATCCAGCACGGGCTTGATCCTTGCGAAGGTCATCGCGACCGCCACGAGAGAGGAAAACGCGCCCATCACCATGCCGTACGCCACATTGAAAGACATATAGTCTTTCATCGTGATGGAACTGGCGATCGCAAGGACATACAGGATAATCTCGCCGGCATGCTGGATCGCCTCGTTGATGACTCCGCTCGCCTTCAGGATCATCGGAGGATTATACTGAAGCTCAGCCGTCTTGTTATAGGATTTCGCCCAGTGCGCAAACGTGCGTTTCTCTGCGCCTGCCAGACGGATCTTCTGGATCCCGTTGACGAGCGCGAAGGCAAGGCCCTGCGTTTTGGCCTGGTGCTCCATGATTTTCTTCTGGCGCATGCTCTCCAGGATCACGGTCAGCGTTGAAAAGCCAAGCGTCGCGGCGATGATGAGAAGCGACGGCACGACCAGGATCGGGGCATACCGGAAGATCTGCGTCACGTAAAGAAGCGAAACGAGCGACGTCAGTCCCGAAGACAGCACGGCGCTGATCAGGGACGAACAGAGCGCATTGATCGATTCCATCCTGGAGGACAATTCGCCCGAACTGTATTCCCTGAAGAACTCAGGAGGCAGAGACAGGAGCCGCATCATCGCAGCCGACTCGATATTCAATTGTATGCGCATCTGCACGCAGCCGCTGATCAGCGACGACCCCGTCGAGATCAGGAGCCGGCTTATGCGGACGCAGACCATAAAAACCGCCATGGCCAGAAGGATGGAGACGTTCCGGCTCTCCAGTACGGATCCGTACAGGAGGTTGGTCAGTCTCGGCACCAGAAAGCCGACCATGACCGCGAGAAGCGACACGGCAAGAATCAGAATAAAATCAAAGATCTTGAGTGATCCGAGTATGTAGCGGAACAGATCGGCTATGCTCAGTTCGCTCTGCCTGAACGGTCTGTAGAAGCAGTAGGCCTCCCTCTTCAGCTGCCCCGCGGTTTTGCGGTTCACCCGGTATGTGTCACCTGCAGCCGGGTCATGGACGCGATATCCGCCCGGGCCGAAAGGAATCATCGCGACCGGCGCCCCGTCTTCTTTCCTGAATCCGAGATAAGCACCCATGGCGTCACGATACCATTTTCCTTCGAGTTCCACTTTGCGGTAGAGCATCCCCTGCGGATGGAGGATATACTCCAGCCGCTCCTCAAAGGACTCGATCTGCGCAGGCGGTTCCGTATATTTCAGATGATAAAAATGCAGGATGCGTTCCAGCGCGTCGGCAGTCAGCGCGTGTTTGTCCATGTCCCCCAGGTCCTTCCTGCCAAGCACCGCACCGGCAGCGCCTTTCAGCGAATCCCGGAAGACTCTGTCATCCTCCGTCTTTCTCTGACGAATTTGTTCGTCAAACCACCCCACTTGTAACCTCCGTAAAACTATTCATTCGTCACCAGCGCAGTGTACAGTCCGCCGCGCGCGTACAATTCCTCATGCGTTCCGCGTTCCACCACGTGCCCGTGATCCATGACGAGGATCTCGTCGCAGTCACGGATCGTCGAGAGCCTGTGCGCCACGACGATGCAGGTGATGCCTCTGTCCGAAATCGCTTTGATCGCATTATATTCCGTCTTGGAATCAAGCGCGGAAGTCGCCTCATCCAAAATGATGATCGTCGGATCCTGCGCGAGCACGCGGGCCAGCTCCAGTCTCTGGCGCTGTCCGCCGGATAAGTCCATGCCGCCTTCCGTCAGCCGGCTCTCATATCCGCCGTCTCTCTGCATGATATCGTCATGGATCTGGGCGTCTCTAGCGGCAAGGATGACCTCGTAGTCCTCAATCGTGTTGTCCCACATGCGGATATTGGCCGCGATCGTGTCCTCAAAAAGAACGATATCCTGGTCGACAACGGCGAGTGAACCCGTGAAAATGCTGCGGTCAATTTCGGAAATCGGCTTTCCGTCAAAGAGGATCTCTCCGCTCCAGGGATCATAGAGTCCCGAGATCAGCTTCGCGATCGTCGACTTCCCGCAGCCCGAAGCTCCGACAAAGGCCACCCGGCTTCCCGGCTTCACGCTGAGATTAAAATGCTCGATGAGCGGCGGTCTGAGCGGCGCGTATCCGAAACTGACGTCGCGCACTTCAAATCCGCCCGAAAGCTTTCCGTATGTCTTGTCCTCATCGACCGGCACATCCCTCATAAGAGTCGGGGCGTCGGGATATTCCATCACGTCTTCCACCCGCTCCATATCGGTCCGCATTTCCTGAATCGTCTGCCCGGCGGAGATCAGCGTCGACACCGGTGCCATAAAGGAAGCGAGATACTGCTGGAACATCAGGATCATACCGACCGTGAACCGGCCCTGGATCGTCAGATACACGCCGAGGACCATCACCACGATATCCGCGATCTCGGACAGCGCCGGTCCGATGATGCCGAAGGTGATATTGAGCCGTTCAAACTTAACTCTCTGCTCATTGACCGAAGCCTGAAGCCCCGCCCAATTGCGGAAAAAGCCGTTTTCCGATCCGCTTGACTTGATCGTCTCGACCATCTTGATTCCGTTCATGGTCGTGCCCGCCAGTTTCCCGGCGTCGCGCATCTGTACTCTGGTGATGTTGATCCGTTTCTGGGATATCAGGATGGAATTCATGAGGTTCAGCACCATCGCGGTGACGCCGACAAGCGTCAGGACCGCGCTCTGCCTCAGCATGAAGGCCAGATAGACGGCCATCATCACGATATTAAGAAGAAGCGGCGCAAAGGTATTGACCAGCGTGCCCGCGATCGACGCATTGGTCATCTGGCGCTGCAGCACGTCTCCGGCCATGCGCTGAGAGAAAAAGTCGATCGGAAGACGCAGGATCTTCCACATGTAGGTCATATTGCCGACCACCGCCAGCTTGCCCTGGATGCGCAGGGAATACACCGTCTGGATCCATGACACGACCAGCTGGAGAAACGCGAAGGAAGACATGATGACGATGAACGGGATCACCCAGTCCGGATTCTTCCCCGGAAGCAGCCGGTCCATAAAGACCCGCGTAAAGGCCGGATTCAAAAGCCCGAACACGGAGCTGATCACGGACAGCAGCATTACATAGATGACCACCGGCCCGGCTCCCGAAAGCCTCTTCTTCGCAAATTCGATCGTGCTCTTCCGCTCCCCGGAGGGCTCGAACGAATCAGTCGGCTCGAGCATGATCACGATACCGGTAAAGGCGCGGTCAAACTCTTCTTCCGTGATCTTCACCTTGCCGCGCGCGGGGTCGTTCAGATACACCTTGCCGCCCCTGAAACCGTCCAGCACGACAAAGTGATTGAATTCCCAGTGGATGATGCAGGGGAACGTCCCTTCTTTCTTCAGGACCTCCGGCTCGGCCTTGTATGCCGCGGCATCGAGGCCGTATTTGCGCGCCGCCATCAGGATGCTGCGCGCGCTGGAACCGTCCCTCGATACGCCGCAGTCCTTCCGGACCTGCTCGAGCGGGATCCATTTATCATAATAGGCCAGCACCATCGTGAGCGACGCGGCGCCGCATTCCAGCGCCTCAAGCTGCATCACGACCGGCACGCGGGCTATCCCGCGGCTGACCGGTTTTTTGATCGTTTTCAGGTTTTCAGGCATTCACCGCGCCCCCTGTCAGCTATTTGAAAAAAGTAGGGAAATGGGTTTTAATATTTCGGTCGTCACGACGGCATCATACACGCCGTCTTCCAGCGTCGTACTGCCTGTCAGCATCGCGGCCGTCTTCCCGTAAGCAAGATATCCGGATTCAAAAAGAGCCGGGTCAAGCGAAGAATCCAGCGTGATCGTTTTCCCGTCCGTTGCGGCCTCGACTCTGACGTCCCCGATCGCGATGTCCGCATCCGTCCCGGTCCCGATATCATCGGACAAAACATAGCAGCACAGCCGCCCCCCGCTTACGAGGGCCGGGGCATGAACGGTCGAAATCAGCGTCCCGAATACGCCCCATATGAGCACACCGGCAAGAAGTACGATGATCCCGACAAGTACGATCCAGACGCCCGGTCCGGTCACGCGCAGATAGCTGGTCAGCTGATCCGGAGAAGACAGTTCCTCCATCGGCTTCTCTCTAAATAAACTACCTTCCATTTCAAATCTCTCCTCTTCTGCAGACAAGCGCCTGCAGCTCTATCAGTCGTCATAAAGCGCATAACTGATCTCGTCAAGTTCCGCATGCCGGTACTCAGGCCAGCTGTACTGGTTCATATAGTCGCCAAGGTAGTGATACTGGGAATCTTTCTTCTTCTCGAGCCAGTCATACAGATCACACTCGATCCGGTCTGTTGCGATCGCCATGCTTCCCCGCTGCTTGATGATGATGCCCGTCAGCTTCAGGCGGTTGAACGTATTCTGCAGGTCCTGGCGCAGATTGCACAGATAGGAGGTTTTCTTCTCCGGATCTCCGTCGTCCTCCCACAGCGACGCGATAATCTCGCCGTTTGTCGTCTGGGCCCCGCGGTTGTTCACGAGCAGGGCGACGATTTCCTTCGTCTTGCTGTACTTGAAGGCGACCGGCTTTCCGTCTACAAACAGCTCAAAATTACCGAAGGTCTGGGCAAACACGCGCTTATGCTTTTTCCGGATCTCCGGATAACGGAGATCCTCTATTTCCGCCGAGATCATCTTCCGGGACACCGGTTTCAGCAGATATCCGCTGGCATGAAGCTTAAGGGCGTCATAGCCCCCTTCCCGTCCTTCGGATAAAAAGATCAGATTGACGAAAGGATTCAGATCTTTCAGGTACTGTCCCAGCTCCAGTCCGGTCAGTTCAGGCAGCGCCGTATCCAGGATGGCCACATCGACCTCCTGTTCACGGGCTTTTGCCAGAGCGGAGAATGAATTGTCAAAGGACATGCATTCCGCGTCCGGATACAGCTTCTCAAGCAGCTCCGCAAGCGATTCCCGCTCGCTGTCCTTTGCCATAACCGCTATGATTGTCATTGTTTCTGCTCCATTTCTACATATTCCCAGAATAATTGCCCCATAAGCATCTGCCGTCCGCGTCCGTTTTCTTCACACCTGAATCTCGCGGACCTGCTGATTTCTGCGCTGCTCGCTTGTCATGCTGAGCGGATCTCCCTCGCCGACCAGAAGCGTGTCGCCTCCGTTTATGGCCGCGTCCCGCAGCGGGCCGGCATTCATGTCCGCGATCACAAGCGCGGCAAAACGGTCATAGTTATCCTCATCAATGACGGGGAAATGATACTGCATCCGGTACCAGTGCTTTGGATCGTACCGCATCTCCCCGATATGAAGACGGTCTGCCGTCGACGCGACCTCCTCCACGCCGGCCTTCATGCCGGCCGAAGTATCCATATCCTCGCAGAAGAGGACGGCATACACTCTCAGGATCTGATCCCTGACGGTTTCGTGCCTGCCATCCTTCGTGACTTTTCCGGTCTCGGTATCCATCGTCTTATAATAGTATTCCCGGGCTTCCTCGCTCTCATTAAACCGGAGAACCGCCTCATAGAACTGCCTGTTGATCAGCGGATGTGCCATAATCCGTTCCTTTCGCTTATCTTGAAATCGGTTATCTGAAGTGCCGCAAAAGCAGGGCGCGGCAATATTTGAATCATAACACATTATCTTTTTTCTGAACAGCCGCGTATCTGAAAAAGCACGGTACAGTGTGCGACTTCTGTGATACAATAGCTGCTAAGATGTGATTATCTTAAAACAAAGCATTCGATCTGCCGCAAAGAAAATCTGTTCGTGCGGCGGGGAAAGGAAGAAAAAATGTCTGAACTGAAAAAGATCAATGACGAAGCACTCGACAACATCACCGGCGGCGCAACAAAGAGGACGGTCAACACGCATACGTCC
>CACXFK010000009.1 GCA_902766945.1 uncultured Lachnospiraceae bacterium
AAGACGCGATTTATTTCTCGCTGTCGGACATGGAAAAGAAGGATATCGCCCGGTTCAATACATTGAAGTTTTCGATCAGCGTCACGGACGTAACAAATGATGAATTCGATTATGAGCGCGAACTGTATTCGTTCGGGCCGTTCGAGCTCCATTTTGCCAAGCATACGCATTCATATGGTCCCGGGGTGGTGACAAAGGAACCGACGTGCGCGGAGGAAGGCGTACGCACCTATACCTGTGAAGCCGATCAGGAAACAAAGACGGAGAGCATTCCGGCAACCGGAGAGCACACGATGGGGGAGTGGAAGGTTGTGAAGAAGCCCGTTTGCGAAAACGCAGGTGTGGCGGAACGTCAATGCACGGTCTGCGGCTATAAGGAAACCCGGAAACTCAAGGCACCCGGTCATAGATGGTCCAAGTGGGAAGTGACAAAGAAAGCCACCTGCAGTAAGACGGGTGTAATGACGCGCCATTGCACGGTATGCAATAAGACTGAAACAAAAGAGATCCCGGCGACCGGAAAACACAGCTGGTCAAAGTGGAAGAAAGTGACCCCGGCGACGATCAAAGCTAAGGGGAAAGCCGAGCGAACCTGCTCTGTCTGCGGAAAGAAGGGGACGAAGGCAATTGCCAGGCTGAAACCATTTGTCTCAATTTCCAAAAAGACTTATAAGGTCAAGAAGGGAAAGACGCTGAAGCTGAAGATCTCGTACGCGGCCGGCGATAAGGTTCAGTCGTGGAAATCCAGCAAGAAGTCCGTCGCCACGGTCAGCTCGAAGGGCAAGATCAAAGCGAAAAAAGCCGGAACCACGAAGATCACGGTTGTGATGAAATCGGGGAAGAAGGCTACTTGCAAGGTGAAAGTAACTAAGAAGTGATCAGAATGTTGGTTGCGGCGGGAGATTTGCAGCCGGCAGGAGATGTGCAGCTGGCAGGAGAGTGAAGTGCAGCCGGCGGGCGAGTGAAATGCAGCCGGCGGGAGAGTGATGTGCAGCCGGCGGAAGATGTGCAGCGAAGAGGAATAAGGCAGCAGCGGGGATCCCGCTGCTGTTTGATTTTGGGCTGCGCGCTGTGCTGAAATAGATGATCATAATGAGAGAGGATAAAGGAAGCCTGCCATGATTTTAAGAGGAGCAAAGTACCTGGATCGCCATTTTCAGATCCGCTCGGGTGATGTGAAGATTTGCGGCGAGAAGATTTTTTCCGCGGGAGGGCGGATCGCAGCGGAAGGAAGCGAGGACGTAACAGACTGCAGCGGTCTGACTATTGTTCCCGGTTTTATTGACATTCACCTCCACGGCTGCGGAGGCGCAAACATCTGCGACGGGACCCGGGAGGCCCTGGAGACGATGGGGAGGTTTCTGATCCGGAAAGGGGTCACGTCATTTTGCCCGGCTACGGTAGTGGCCGACCGTGAAACGCTGGAGCGCGCTTTGCTGGCTGCAAAAGCTTATATGGAGAAGCCGTGTGCAAATGCCGCGGCAATGGCAGGTGTCTACATGGAGGGCCCGTTTCTCTCACGCGGCAGGATCGGCTCGATGATGCCGGATGCGCTTGTTTTGCCTGATGTCAGTCTGTTCAGGTATTATAACGGGCTGAGCGGCGGAATCGTCAAAGTGGTCTGCGTCGCGCCGGAAATGCCGGGCGCATATGAGTTTATCAAAGCCGTGAAGGACGAGTGCACCGTCTCCGTTGCGCACACTTGTGCCGGGTATGATGAGGCGATCAGGGCATTTGACTGCGGGGCCTCGCATGCGACGCATCTGTTCAATGCCATGACGGGGCTGCATCACCGGAACCCCGGCGTCGTCGGGGCGGTGTTTGACGACCCGAGAGTGCGGGCGGAACTGATCTGCGACGGGATTCATATTCATCCGGCGGTTCTGCGGGCGGCATTTTCCATATTGGGCGAGCGGGCTCTGATCATCAGCGACGCCATGCGCGCGGCCGGTATGCCGGAAGGAAAAGAGTATGAGCAGGGCGGAAAAATGGTCTCCGTAAAGGACGGGAAGGCGGTCCTGCCCGACGGAACGCTGGCCGGATCGGTCACCGATCTGCACACGGAGGTGCGGAATCTGGTTTCATTTGGCATTCCGTTTGAACAGGCGGTGCGGGCGGCTTCGCTGATCCCCGCGAGGGCGATCGGGATGGAGGCGGAGCTTGGAAGCATCGAGCCCGGGAAGCGCGCGGATCTGGTGCTGCTGGATGAGGAAATGGAGATACG
>CACXFK010000010.1 GCA_902766945.1 uncultured Lachnospiraceae bacterium
GAAGCTGCTTTCCAATGTGCAATTCTGCGATCCGCCGGAGGCTTCAATCTTTGACACGAGCTTTGGACTCATGTCAAAGACGAGTTTTTCCTGCACATTCCTCTCATGACTGAAGTCACGAGAATCCTGTGTCAAAGATTGAACGCACGGAGCTGAATACATCGGTCCGCTTTATTTGCGGAAAAAAGGGCTTGCATCTTCAGGCGTTTTGAGGTATGATAACATTCGCCGTGGGGGTGTAGCTCAGTTGGGAGAGCGTTCGGTTCGCATCCGAGAGGTCAAGGGTTCGAATCCCTCCATCTCCATTGTCAAGAGGCCGCAGATCCATTCAACATGGGTCTGCGGCATTTTCATTTTATGAAAAATGCGTTTCTTTTAAACGGCCTGTCTGAAGTGCCGCAGCCGTCAGATGGCTGTCTGCCTGCAGTGTGTCTGGGAAAGGAGAGCCCGGTATGATCGAAATACCTGTTACAGAGATCGATGAGATCCGGATCGGTCAGACTGAAAATGCGGAGGCCGGCACAGGCTGTACCGTGTTTCTCTGCAAAGACGGCATGCGCGCCGGACTCGACGTGCGGGGCGGCGGGCCCGCCTCCAGAGAGAGCCAGCTGCTGAACCCGCTGATGGCGGCGCAGCAGATCCACGGCATCGTGCTGTCAGGCGGCAGCGCGTTTGGACTCGAAGCCGCAAACGGCGTGATGAAGTGCCTGGAAGAGCGGGGCATCGGCTTCGACGTCGGTGTCACAAAGGTCCCTCTCGTGGCGCAGTCCGGCCTGTTTGATCTGACGGCGGGCAGCGCTTCGGTCCGCCCGGATGCGTCCATGGGATACAGAGCGGCCGTGCTGGCGCTGGATGCGCCGAACTACCGTGACGGCAACTACGGGGCAGGATGCGGCGCGACGGTCGGCAAAATAGCCGGGATGGAAACCTGTATGAAGACCGGGATCGGGAGCTTTGCCGTAAGAATCGGGGAACTGAAGATCGGCGCCGTTGTCGCGCTGAACGCACTTGGAGACGTGTTTGACTGGAAATCCGGGAAGAAGATCGCGGGTCTTCTGACCGAGGATAAAAAAGCGTTTCGGAGTACATTCGAATATATGGCATCCGCCATCGATCCGGCAGACAACAAGTTTGTCGGCAATACGACGCTGGCCGTCGTGATGACGAATGCCCGTTTTGAAAAAGCCGCGCTCTGCAAGATCGCGGGTATGGCGCATGACGGATATGCCCGGTCGATCAACCCGGTGCACACGTCCGCGGACGGAGACAGCATCTATGCCGTATCAAAAGGCTCCGTACGCGCGGACCAGGACCTGGTGGGGATGCTGGCCGCCGAGGTGGTCAGCGAGGCCGTCACCCGGGCTGTGGAACATGCGGACAGCGCTTTCGGGTATCCTGCGGCGAAAGACCTGGATGCCGGGATTGTATAAGCAGATGAATCACGCCTGCTTCTTCAGGAAGCCGACGACGGCGTCAAATAATTCGCCCAGATGGTCGTCGAAGCAGTGATTGGCGTCCCTGACCGTTTTCAGTTCACAGTCGGCATATTGCTTCTGAAGATTCACCGCACAGGAATAGGGCACGCTCTCGTCGCAGTCCCCGTGTACAATCAGAACCGGCCTTCTGTATCTCTGAACGGCCTCTTCGACCGGAAGCATCTGTGAGACGCGGATATGATTTCCCCCGAGCACTCTTCCGTCAGAAAAAACCAGTTCATCAGGTACGTGCTCCGGGTCAAATACGGTGCCGAAGATATGTCCCGCGAGTGCGTCATCGCGGATGCTGACAGCGGGAGACAGCGGGATCAGAGCTTTGATCACGTCTGCCTTCAGGGCGGCGGCCAGCATAACCGTAAGTCCGCCCTGCGAGTGGCCGCACAGATAGAGATCCGAGACGAACCCGAGCCCTCTGGCGTAGTCAATGACGTCCAGGAGCTCCGTGATCCATTTCAGAATCGTATGATCCCTGAAAGCGCCTTCGCTTTGGCCGTGGCCGTACATTTCCACCCGGAGAGCCGCGAAGCCGTTCTCCGTAAGCGCCTGACTGAGCCCTGCGATGTGAGGCTCTTCCATATCGCCCGTATAGCCGTGAACGATGATGACAAGAGGGCATACGGCCTCATGCCCGGAAGGCAAACCGAGCTTTGCGTGCAGTCTGGCATCCCCTGCCTGGATGTAAAATTCTTTTGCGTCCATCCTGTTCCTCCTGAAAATGATATGATACGGACCTTCCGGCCGGGTCCTGAACGGATCCTGAATGGATCTTCCGACCCGGACAGCGTATCACGGTTCCGGAGAAGACGTCAACCGACCCTGTTTTTTTTCTGTATCCTGTGACCTTCCTTCTGACGGTCCTGTCTTTATAGATAAGAGCGATGAAGAAACCGATCACCATGTAAATCACGATTCTCGAAGAGGAATCGTGCGCGAATTGCACAGCAGCGAAGCTGCTTTCCAATGTGCAATTCTGCGATCCGCC
>CACXFK010000011.1 GCA_902766945.1 uncultured Lachnospiraceae bacterium
ACATTGCAAGAAAAACTGCAGGAAAGAGAGAGGTGAGAAAAGATGTCGAAAGTGCTGAATAACAAGTATAAGGATATCCTGACTCCCATCGTCCTGATCGTGCTGCTGATTATCCTGGGACAGATCCTGCAGCCGGGCTTTGGCAGAAGCAATAACCTGATGAACATCCTCTGCAAGGCATCGGTTCTTGCGGTAGCCTGTATCGGCCAGACCTTCGTCATGGTTTCCGGCAATGCCGGTATCGACATGTGCGTCGGCAACGTGATGAGCTGCGCAGCCCTTATGGGGCCGGCTCTCTCGGGAGGCGACAACGTCGGACTCTTCCGTTCGCTGATCATCTTCATCCCGCTCGCATTTGCGGTTGGCCTCTTTAACGGCTTCTGCATCCAGAAGTTCAAGCTTCCGTCCCTGGTCGTCACACTGTGTATGGGCAAGATCATCGACGGCCTCACCATCGGTCTCACACACGGCGCTCCCGGAACAAGGATTCCGGACCTGCTGCTGGATCTCGGCATTCCGTTTATCTGGAAGATCCGTCTCGCGACGGTTGTAGCCGTCATCCTCATCGTGCTGATGTACCTGCTGCTCAATAAGTCCAAATACGGCCATTCGCTGTATCTGGCCGGCTGCAACCGAAACGCGGCAGCCCTGGCAGGCATCAACGTGGACCTGATCGTCATCATCGCATATGGTATCTCGACAGCGATGGCCGCTCTCGCCGGATATATGCTCGTCGGTTATGTCGGAAGCTCCCAGCTTTTCATGGCCAGAGACTACACGATGCTTTCCATCGCGGCGGTCGTCATCGGCGGCACCAAGCTTACAGGCGGCAAGGGAAGCCTGGTGGGCGGTGCGCTCGGCGCCATCCTCCTGTTCCTCTTAACGAGTATTCTTCTTGCGGTCGGTCTCAATGACGGCGCGAGAATCGGTATCGAAGGTGTTGTACTTCTCCTCATCATCCTCGCAAACTGCCGCGAGAAGAAGATGAGAGCGTAACGAACGTCAAAACTGCAAAGCGGACTATTTTACCGGTCCGCTTTGCAGCACCAGATGATCGGTTTAAGCCGCATCTTACAGCGAAGAGGATAAACGAACGTGCTGAAAGTCGAACACATCACAAAACGATATCACGACAAAACGGTCGTCCGGGACATCAGCTTCGCACTTGAAACAGGTCATATCTGCGGATTTGTCGGCCCGAACGGGGCCGGGAAGTCCACCACGATGAACATCATCACGGGCTATCTGCAGCCCACGTCCGGTTCCGTGTCAATCGGAGAGATTGATATCCGGAAAAAGCCGGACGAGTACAGAAGGCTTTTCGGTTATCTTCCCGAGATCCCGCCGCTTTATCCGGACATGCTGGTTGAGGATTACCTCCGCTTTGTCCATGAAGCAAAGGGTCTTGACAAACAAAAACGATCAGAGCAGGTCGCGGAAGCCATGGAAATGGCGGATGTGACACACGTCCGCGGACGCCTGATCAAAAATCTTTCCAAAGGCTATAAGCAGCGCGTCGGCATGGCCCAGGCATTTCTCGGCCGCCCGCCGCTGATCATCCTCGACGAGCCGACGATCGGACTGGATCCGGCCCAGATCGTGCAAGTCAGAAATATATTATTATCCCTGAAAGAACAGCATACCGTCCTTTTAAGCTCACATATCTTAAGTGAGATTGGGGAAGTGTGCGATGAAATCGTCCTGATCAACCGCGGAGAGCTCGTGGCAGCGGGCACGGAAAAGGAACTGGTGAGCGCCCATACGGACGCTGCGCGGTACCTGATCCGCGCGGAGGACGGGATGCTTGCCCTGGCCGAAAACGCCGCCCGCGAACTGTGTCCCGAAGTCCGGTGCGGGAGAGCGGATGCGGAGACGCTGGAACTGGCTTTTCCCAAGGAAAAGGATCCGGGCCTGCAGCTGACGGACCGCCTGATCGAGGGCGGCGTGCGGTTCGGCGAACTGTATCGGAAGACGCGCTCGCTGGAGGACGTGTTCCTGGAACTGGTCAACGCGGCGGACGGGAATGACGGAGGACGCGCATGAGAGCGATTTTTAAGAAAGATCTTTCCTCCTTTTTCCATTCGATGAGCGGGTATCTGTACCTTGGCATCTTCTTCCTGCTGTCGGCTTACTACTTTGTGATCAGCAATCTGATGGCGGGCAGCAACTCGGTCGCGGAGTATTTCCAGAATATGACCACGACGCTGATGTTCCTGATCCCGATCCTCACGATGCGCTCGTTTGCCGATGAGAAGAAGCAGAGAACGGACCAGCTGCTGTTCACGCTGCCGCTTCGGACCAGCGCCATCACGATCGCCAAAATTCTGGCTTCGTACGTGGTATTCCTGATCGGAATCGCGTCCACGCTTGTGTTTGCCGGCGTCATCGCCTATCTGGGACATGTGGATCTGTACACGACGATCGGCTGCTATATCGGCATTCTCGCAGCAGGAACGACGTTCATCACACTTGGCGTATTCCTTTCGTCGCTGACCGATAACCAGACGGTAGCCGCCATTCTCACCTACGCGGTTTTGTTTGCGCTCTATCTGGTGACCTACGTCGCGGATTTCATCCACAACGATTTTCTTACCCGGATCATTGATTCCATCGCCATTTTTTCAAGGTACACTAGTTTTACATATGCAGTGTTTGATCCTTCCGCGATTGTGTACTATCTGACATTGACGATTGCACTGTATGAATGCACGATCCTCGTCCTGACAAAGGACCGGGTCGACTGAAAGAGAGGAAGCAGACCTTGCGCAGCTTAGGTGGACGCATCAGAAGAATACTGATTTTCCTGCTTGTAGTGCTGCTGACGGTCATGGTCAATGTGCTCGCCGGGCAGCTTGTGGCCAGATACAACCTCAAGTTGGATCTGACCGCCAGCCACCTGTATTCCATCAGCGACGAGACGAAGGAGCTCGTCAGCGGCCTGGAAAAAGATGTTCATCTCTATGTCATCTGCCAGGGACGCGAAGCGATCACGGAATACGCGGAGATGTTTGACCGCTATGACGCCTGCTCGGATCACCTGACGGTCGAGTACATCAATCCGGATACGGATCTCATCTTTATCGACCGCTATCAGGAAGAAGGAGTGGAGATCGCCCTTAATTCGGTGATCGTTGAGAGCGGTTCCAGGAGACGGGTCATCCGCTTTGCGGATATGTACACCTTCAGTCCGGACGGGACACTGACGATGTTTGAAGGGGAGTCCAAGGTGACCTCCGCAGTCATGAACGTCATCCGCGAAGACAAGGTGAAGGCCGCGCTCTTTATGGGACACGGCGAGGACTCGCCCAAGGTCCTTCAGACACAGCTGATCGACGGCGGCTGCGAAGTGGTCGGATTCGTGCTGAACAAAGAGGTGCCGGATGAGATCGGCTGCGCCATTCTCGCCGGACCCCAGAACGATTTTTCCGAGACCGAGATCGCGTATCTCGACGCGTACCTGAACCGCGGCGGTTCACTGCTTTACTTTAAGGACGCCGGCGTGAAGGAACTGCCGCATCTCGATGCATTCCTTGCAGAATGGGGCATCCGCTTCCGCTATGAAGCCGTGATGGATGCATCCTACAATATCGACTCCAATCCGATGTACGTCGTCGGCCAGTATGTGGAGCACGACATCAACAAGTACTTTGAGACGCACAGCTATTACGTCGTGACACCGGTGACGAGCCCGGTCGACGAGGACTTCAGTTCGGTGGCAGGCGCCAGCGTTTCGGTCGTACTCGGAAGTTCCGACCGCGCTTACTCAAGGGCCGTCGATACCAAGTCGGCGGACCGCTCGCTGAACAGACAGGATACGGATACAGCCGGGCCCTTTGCGCTTGCGGTTGCATCCGAGAAAAATGTCACCAAGCCGGACGGATCGGCCGGAACGGGCAGGATCTTCGCAATGGGCACGCACCGTTTCTACGAAGATGAGCTGCTGCAGTCGACGGCGATCGGGAACAGCGCATATATGAATGAGCTTGTAAGCTGGGCTTCGGGAAGCGGTGACGCTGTCTGGTCCATGGCCGGCAAGCAGGTCGGAGCGGAGAAACTCACAGTAACGTCGGAACAGATCAGACTGTTTTCCGTCATCCTGATCGGGGTCATCCCGGCCCTGGTCATCGCAGCGGGAATCATCGTAGTCCTCAAGAGGCGCTATTTATGAGACATGCTAATCGCAGACTGATCATATTGCTTCTTCTGGTCCTTGGCTGTGCGCTGGTCTGGTATTTCCTCATGAGGAAACCGGTGCCGACGGAGGAGCCGAAGGCAGAGGCGCTCCTTGCGATTGGGGATCCCTCATCTGTGACCGGCATCTCGGTCGGCGGAAAGGAAACGGAGGCCTACACGATCACAAAGAACGGAGACCTTCTGATGCTGGATGAGCCGGCTGCAATCGCGCTGAGCGAGCCGTACCTGAACGTGATCTGGGAAGATCTTCTCAGTCTCGAAGCGGCTCCGGTCGACGCGGCTGTATCGGACGAGATGGAGTTTTCGGATCCGGTCCTCACCATTTCCTATCTGGCAGACGATGAGGAACTGCAGGAAGTCAGGGTCGGCCGCTATACCTCCGTCCGCGGCGGTTACTACGCACTCGGACGCGGCGAAACGGTCTGGCTGCTCGGGCAGGAGATCGTTGAAAAGCTGCAGGGAGCCAGACAGGAGTTTTATATCCGGAACCTGCTGGATTTCTCTTCCGAACAGGATTTCGAGCGGCTTCAGAGCATCACGGTGACGCCGGCTGATCCGGATGCTGTCACGATCCGCGTGGAGAAAGATGCGACCTTTTATCACCTGAGCCTGCCCTACATGTATATCTGCGAGTATAAGGCGCTGAAAGTCGGGTTCCTGGATCCGGCGGCCCACCTGAAAGGGACGCGCTATGTGGCGGACAGCGTTCTGCCGGAATACGGATTTGAAGAGCCCCGTTACACAGTGACCTATGAGTATGACGGCGAGGAGATACAGGTTCTTTTCGGAGCGAAGACGGAGGAAGGCACATACGTCCGCCGCAGCGACAAAGAGGAGGTATTCCTGATCCGGGATGAGGACATCGCGTTCCTTGAGACGCCCGCTGCGGAGCTCATCGGCAGTTCCGTATACAGCCGGTACATCAATTTTGTCGACCGTTTCCGCATCCGCTATCACGGGGAGGAAGACGAGTTTGATCTGGAAAATGCCCCGGATTATTCGGATAAATGGAATCTCGTATATAACGGGAAGACCTATCAGTATGAACAGTTCATCGCCTTCTTTAATGCGGTCATGGGAGCTGAAAAGACCCGTGAACTGGAAAAGGAGGAAACGGAGACCGATCCTGATGAGGAGCTCACGATTGAAGTGGTGCTGAAATCGGGAGAGACGGACACAGTCATCCTGAAGCCGATCAGTGTCCGTGAATATGAGGCGGTAGTAAATGGCGAATGCCATTTCACGACAACAGCTTCCGAGGTGGAAGAGATTGTCAAAAGATTACAGGAGTGGAGGGGATCATTATGAAAATCATGCGGTTACATCACGTCGGCATCATTTTGAAGGACATGGAAACAGCGGAAGCTTTCCTGAAGCAGTTCGGTCTCGAGGAAGACTACTGCGAATATGTGGAAGCATACCATGCCTACTGCCTGTTCACAAAGTTCGGGCAGGATGAGAGCCCGATCGAACTTGTCATTCCGACGGAAGGTGTCCTGACAGAGTACCGAGGAGGCAAAGGCGGCCTGCACCATATCGCTTTCGAAGTCGACGACGTCGAGGCGGCCAAGAAGGAATATGAAGAGAAGGGACTCATGATGCTGGAAGACGTACCGGCCCTGGGAGCCGGCGGCATCATCGTCAATTTCCTTCGCCCGCGCTTTGGTTTCGGCGTGCTCGTGGAATTTGTGCAGCAGAAGGAAGAGAACAAGATGCTTCATGAGCACGAGAGATAAAGCAGCTGATTGCAGCTGAAATACAAAAAACAGAAGGTGAAGAGATGGTAAAGAATCCGGTTTGCTGGGGTAAGGACGCATACGAGGGAATGTGTACCTGGGACTATAACGGTTTTTCATACGAAGTTTACCAGGAATCACTCACTTTGAAATGTATGTATCAAGTGTTGAAACAGACAGCCGGAAGGCGGCCGGATGCCGTGGCGGTAGTCGATTACTGGGGACACCGGTGCACGTACCGTGAACTGCTGGAAAAGACGGACCGCTTCGCTGAGTACCTGAAGGATGTGCGAGGCGTGAAGAAAGGCGACCACATCGGCATGATGCTCTACAACAGCATCGAATTGTGCGTCATGTATCTGGCCTTGTCAAAGCTGGGAGCCGTGCTCGTCTCTCTTCCGACCAAGTTCAAGAAGGAAGAAGTGAGCGCGCTCGCGGGTATGGCCAAAGTGGCCGGCATCATCTGCAATGAAGAGTATGCGGACTGGTTCGGTGACTTTAAAAAAGAGGGGACGTTCATCCTCCCCATCGGAAATGGTGAGAAAGAGTACGGCTTCAGCAGCTGTGAAGTGGTGAAAGAGACGTACGCGGAATGTGTGGGTGAGCCGGAGGATACGGCCGTGATCCTGTTTACGTCCGGAACCACTTCGATGAGCAAAGGCGCGGTCATCCGGAATTTCAACGTGCTGCATGCCGTGATCGGCTACCAGAGAGTGCTTGGGACCTCTCCTTCGGATAAAACCGTTACACCTGCACCGATGTACCACATTACAGGCATGATCGCTGTTTTCTCTCTGTATGTGTATGCCGGGGGAATGGTTTATCTGTTCCGGAAATTTGAGCCGGACAAGATCATGGATACGGTGAGAAGAGAGAAGATCACCTTTATTCACAGCACACCGACCGTGTTTATCAAACTGCTGGAGCAGAAGCTTCCGGATGAACAGATCGACAGCATCACGGCCATGGCCGTCGGAAGCAGCAGCATGCCGATCCAGAAGATCAAGGAGCTGCACGAGTGGATGCCGAATATGAAATTCCGCACCTGCTACGGACTCACTGAGACGACCTCTCTGGGGACTTGTTTCCCGGGCGACGCGGCCATAAGCCCGCACTGCGGATCCTCCGGAAGCCCGGCACCGGGCCTCGAGTTCGCCGTCTGGGATGAGAAAGGCAAAGAGGTTCCGACCGGTGAACTGGGCGAAATCATGATTCGCGGGGCAGCTGTTCTATGCAACTATCTTGGGATTGATTCCGACTTGATCGAGGATCACTGGCTGCATACCGGGGATATCGGGTACTTCAACGAGGAAGGACTGATCTGGATCGTCGACCGCAAGAAGGACATGATCAATTACGGCGGTGAGAAGGTACCCGGATTTGACATTGAAAATGCGATTTACAAGATGCCTGAGGTCAAAGAAACCGCGGTCTTCGGTGTAAAGGACGAAACCTTCGGAGAAATCGTCGGGGCAGCGATCTCGCTTCATGACGGGATGACATTGACTGAGGAGGATGTGAGGGAATTCCTGAAGCCTCTGCTGGCGAAATACAAGATTCCGAGGATCATCGAGTTTATGGAAGAAATTCCGAAAACCCAGAACAACAAGATCAATAAAAAGTATCTGAGAGAGTATTTTAATCAAAAATATAAATCAACTGGTGTGTGAGAAAGGAGACCAAATGAAATTAGCAGAAGTCAAAAAGGTTGCGGTAATCGGCGCAGGCGACATGGGACACGGAATTGCTCAGCTTGCTCTTATGGCGGGCTATCCGGTAAATCTTTGTGATATCAAAGACGAATTTGTAGCCCGCGGGGAGGAGCGGATTCTGGCCAGTCTCGATAAGCTTGCTTCCAAGGGCAAGGTGGATCCGGAGAAAGTCGCTGCGATCAAGAACGGCATGATTACAAAATTTACGGATATCGGACAGGCTGTCGCGGATGTGGACTACGCGATCGAAGTCGTACCGGAAGTTGAGCAGATCAAGCTGACGACCCTCAAGGCGATCTCGGACGGTATCCGCGAGGACGCTGTCATCGCGACCAATACATCGACGATGAGCATCACGGATCTTTCCGCAGCGATCAAGAACCCGGGCCGTTTCGTCGGTATCCATTACTTCAATCCGCCGGTGCTGATGAAGCTGGTTGAGGTCGTCAACGGCGGCAATACCGATCCTGAGACCCTTCAGTTCGCGATTGATTATGTAAACCTTCTTGGCAAAGTCCTCGTCGTGGCTAAGAAAGACAGACCCGGTTTCATCGCCAACCGCATCGCGGCACCGACGATCGTGTACAACGGCCTGCAGCTTGACGTGGACGGACGTGAGCCGGAAGACATCGACATTTCCCTGCTTAAGACCGGCATGAAGATGGGCCCGATGGAACTGGCTGACTACTCCAGAATCGACGTCATGAGCGCCTGCCAGGATTACTATCATGAGCATCTCGATCCGGAATACGGCCCCTCCAAGGCAGCGAAGGCACTTCTTGACAAGGGCCTTGTAGGAAAAAAGACCGGCCAGGGCTACTACAAATGGGATCAGCCGGGCAGACCGCAGCTTGACGAGAGCAAGTGGACGGGCACTTATGATCCGGATATCTTCTACTTCATCGAAGCAAATGAAGCGACCAAGCTGTACGAAGAAGGCGTGTGCTCACTCGAAGAATGCGACACCGCGATGCAGTACGGCTACAACACGGCCGGCCCGATCGGCTACATCAAGAAGTTTGAGCCTGAATATGTAGCTAAGAAACTTCAGGAAGTCTCCGATAAGTATGGCTACAAGATCTTCGCTCCGACAGAGACCATCAAGACCGGCGCATATCGCTGAAGACATCCTTAAATGAGGACCAACCTAAAACCCGTTCACAATTAATCATCTATAAATAAAAGGAGAAATTGGACCATGGCAAAAGACAGTATCGTAATCGTATCAGGCGCAAGAACAGGTATCGGCAAGTTTGACGGATCCCTCAAGGAATTTGAAGCATCCGATCTGGCTTCCTTCGCAATCAAAGCGGCTTATGAGCGCGCAGGCGTGGATCCCAAGGACATCGATGAAGTCGTGATGGGCTGCGTCGCATCGGCTGCTGAAAATGCCTTCATGGCGAGACTGAGCTCCGTCAAGGCCGGCATCCCCTATGAGGCAGGCGCTCTGACAGTCAACCGTCTGTGCTCCTCCGGTCTGCAGGCAATCGTGACAGGCGCGATGGAGATCAAGTACGGTTTCGCGAACATCGTAGCAGCGGGCGGCGGCGAGAGCATGAACAACATCCCGTTCTACATCCGCAAGGCCAGATTCGGATACCGCATGGGCCATGGCGAACTTGAGGACGGCCTCATCACGGCTCTTTCGGATCCGTTCAGCCGCTCACACATGGGCATCACGGCTGAAAATGTCGCCGAGAAGTACGGCATCACCCGTGAAGACCAGGATGCGTGGGCCACGCTCAGCCAGAACCGTGCGCAGGCTGCCCGCGACGCAGGCAAGTTTGCGGATGAGATCGTTCCGGTCGAATATCATAAGTCCCGCAAGGAAACCGCGATCTTCGCAACCGACGAGCACATCCGTGACAACGTGACGGTTGAGTCGCTCGCGAAGCTGAGACCGGCGTTCAAGAAGGACGGCACGGTTACAGCCGGCAACGCTTCCGGTATCAACGACGCCGGTGCGTGCGTGATCCTGATGAAGGAAGAAGAGGCTGAGAAGAGAGGTCTGAAGCCGATCGTCCGCGTCGTTGACGCAGCGGTGGCAGGCGTAGATCCGATGCTGATGGGCACGGGCCCGATCCCGTCCACTAAGAAGCTGTTCGCAAAGACCGGCCTGACCAAGGAAGACATCGGCGTGATCGAGCTGAACGAAGCGTTTGCGGCTCAGACACTGGCCTGCGTCCGTGAACTCGGCCTGGATCCGGAGAAGGTGAACCCCAACGGTTCCGGCATCTCCATGGGCCATCCGATCGGAGCGACCGGCGCGATCATCACGATCAAGCTGATGAACGAAATGGTCAGAAGAGGCTGCCAGTATGGTATCTCCACACTGTGCATCGGCGGCGGCCAGGGTCTGTCGGTTCTGTTCGAACTCTGCAAGTAATACAGTCAGGCTATTATAGAACCGGGATCCCGGACATCTGTCCGGGGTGCCGGTTCAAAAGAAAGAAGGAGATTGCTATGTATAATTTTTCCGAGCGTTACGCAGTTGTCACAGGCGCGGCACAGGGCATCGGCTTTGCAGTCGCGAAACGATTTGTAGAAGAGGGCGTCGCGGGTGTGGCGATCCTCGACTGGAATGCAGAAACAGTTAAGAAGGCAGGCGAGGAGCTCGCGGCGCTGGGATCCTCCAAAGTGCTGGCGCTTCAGTGCGACGTCTCCAACTATGAGATGGTGGAAGGTGTTATGAAGCAGGTCGAGGAAGAGT
>CACXFK010000012.1 GCA_902766945.1 uncultured Lachnospiraceae bacterium
GAGGTCCATCTGACAGTCGGATCGGTGCTGTCCGAGGGCAGTACGCGGACTCCGAGATCAAACTTCTGTCCGGTCACCATCACGGCCGAGCCCGTATCGAGCCGCACGGAACGGACGTGAACCGTCTTGCCGGTGCCGGCCTCAGCGGAGGTGCCCGGGTTGCCCGACGTCCGCTTCGGGATGTTGAACACGCGGATCTCATCCGTATAATTCCAGGAACATCCTTCAAAGGGCTGCACGGACTGAATCAGCGAATCGGCCCCGCAGTCGTACTTGGTGCACGTCATGGAATCTTCGTCAAAGCCGACCGTCACAAAGGTATGCGTAAACCCTTCGGGCGTATGGACTCTCCATTTCCAGTCCGCATGCTTGACGAGTACGATGGACCCGTATCCGATCGAGGAGAACGTCGTCGTCATCTTAAAGCCGTGAGCCGTCAGATAATCGGTCATGCTCCCGATGGTGATCCCGCCCTTCGGCTGATCGGTGAACCCCAGGTCCCACAGCGCTTTCGCGACCATCCGGTCGCAGCTGATGACCTTGTCCGAAGTCGGAACCGCCGCGGTGGAATTGCCGTATCGATATCTTTTTATTCTGGCTGTCTTCGCCACAGAAGCGACCGCGTCGATGAACTCATCCCTTGTGATGTCCGACGCGGACATGACGGCCGCCTCCGCATCCGATGCCGCGGCGGGAGAAAGCACAAGCGCCGCCGCGATGAGGGAGGCCGCGATCTGTCTGAGCAGCCGATTCCATTTCTTTTGTTTCATATACTCTTTCTATCTCAGCGCTTCCGGACCGCGATCGTGATGAGGATCAGGATGATTCCGAGAAGGATGAGGAGCGCCAGTATCGCGATCGAAATAAAGGACGTCCGGTTCATGGTGATGCCGAACGGAAGCTGTACCTGCGGAGCCGCCTCGGCTTCATTCCGGACAGCTGTGTCTGTGACCGCTGTCTCGAGCGGCTTTTCCGGTTCCGCTTCCGCACTCTCCGCGAGGCTCTCAAGCACGTTCATGCCGCCGCTCTCAGCCGATTCGGTCCCTGATGAGACGGAGGAAGCGGCTGCTTCCGCGACATGCGTTTTCAGCACCGTGCTCGTGCCGACCGGCACTCCGGCCCACAGATAGGTCGTTTCGATCTTATCGCGGCCGTCTCCGTTGTCGGTCACGGTTTCTTCCTTCTCGCAGTCCTCGATCTTCGTATTCTTCGGAGTCAGGACCTTGCCTCCCCCGGCAAGTTCTTCGCCATCGGCGACTTCCAGGCTGCGGAGCTTCCATTTCTTGTAAGCATACGAAAATGCGGCTGACGTGTCGTCGAACGCGCTGTCCGCATCCGGCGCATGAAGCGCGACGCAGATCACGGTGCGCCCGCTGCGCTTTGCGTATGTGATCATGCAGCTTCCCGCCGCGTCCGTGTAGCCGAGCATACCGCCGATCACGCCTTTCAGCTTATGGCCTTCCGGATCCGAGAGGGCCGGATGTCCGCTCGTAATCTCACGCGGCGCATAGATCGCCGTCGCCGGGATCGTGTAAGAAGCCGTGCCGATGATGTCACGGAACGTCTCGTTCCGGAATGCCGCCTCGGCGATGAGCGCCATATCGTGGGCCGTCGAGACGTGTCCCTCCGCCGGCATGCCGCATGCGTTGACGAAATGAGTCCCCGTGCAGCCGAGTTCCTTCGCGCGCTCATTCATCATCGCGACGAAATTGTCGACCGACCCGCCGCCGATATATTCGGCGACCTGCGTGGCCATGTCGTTCGCGGAAGCGAGGATGATGCCGTAAAGCATATCCTTCAGCTTGAAAGACTCTCCGTCCACGGTATAAAGGTTCGAGCTTCCGGCCACAGCGAGCGCAAGCCCCGCCTCCGTCATCGCGACGTCGGCGTTCAGGTCCCCGTTCTCGATGGCGATCAGCACCGTCATGATCTTCGTCAGGGACGCGGGCGGCGTCTGGACATCCATGTTCTTATCCATGAGCACGGTTCCGGTCGTCGTGTCGTAGACGCAGACATAGTCGGACAGCTTCGCTTTCGCGGACGGCCAGCCTTCGATCGAATTGCCGGCGATTCCGTCCCCTGCCGCTGTCTCTGTCTGAGCGGCCTCCGCCGCAGCTCCGGATGCGGTTTCAGCGGCGTCCGCCGCAGCAGCTTCATCCGCAGCAGCTTCATCCGCTGCGCCTTCTTCCGCGCCTGCTTCCGCGTCTTCCCCTGACGCATCGTCAGCGGCCGCTTCCTCGTAAACAGCCTCTTCCCCGGACGCCTCGGCAAATACCGCTGCCGGCATCGCTCCCGAGATCATCACCGCGCAAAGGACAAGGGCCCAGAAGAGGGCCGGAAGTCTGTTTCTATTGATCTTAAGCATTGGTTTTCTTCCTCCTGAAAGCATACCCTTACTTATTTCCACTACTATACTCTATCCTTTTTTCGTTCAGCCGTCAACGCTTCTTCCTTCCGCGCCCGCCCTTTTTCTTGCCGAGTATAGCCGGAAGGTGTACAATAGTGTGGACTTTTTTCGGAGGATGATCCATGATTGATTTTAATGTACCGCCATTTGTTGGAACCGAACCTGAATATATGCGCGAAGCCGCGCTGAACAAAAAAATCTGCGGCGACGGGCCGTTTACGAAAAAATGCCAGCAGTTTCTGGAGGAGAAGCTGCAGGTCCCGGCTGCATACCTGACGACATCCTGCACATCCGCACTGGAGATGTCCGCCCTTCTGTGCCACATCAAACCGGGCGACGAGGTCATCCTGCCGTCCTATACCTTCTGCTCCACCGCCGACGCATTCGTGCTTCGCGGCGCGACGCTCGTCTTTGCGGATATCCGCCCGGATACGATGAACATCGACGAGAACCGGATCGAAGAAGCCATCACGGACAAAACCCGCGCGATCGTCGTCGTGCATTATGCCGGCGTATCCTGCGATATGGACGCCATCATGGACATCGCGCGCCGGCACGGCCTCATGGTCGTCGAGGACGCCGCCCAGGCGATCGGCTCGACCTGGCACGGCCGCATGCTCGGCACGATCGGCGATTTCGGCTGCCTGTCCTTCCATGAGACCAAAAACTTCTCGATGGGCGAAGGCGGCGCGCTGCTGCTTCCCGTTCTGGACCAGAGGGAGGAAGCGGAGATTTACCGTGAAAAGGGCACGGACAGAAGCCGGTTCTTCCGCGGGCAGGTGGATAAGTATACATGGCAGGACTACGGCTCGTCCTACCTGCCGAGTGATCTCAACGCCGCCTATCTCTATGCCCAGTTCATGGAGTACGACCGCGTCGCGAAGAACCGCATGGATACATGGAACATCTACGACGAGGCCCTCCGTCCGCTCGCCGATGACGGTCTCATCACCCGGCCCGTGATCCCGGAGGGCTGCACGCACAACGCGCACATGTATTACATCAAGCTTCGGGATCTGGAGGCGCGCACGCGCTTCCTCACCCATATGAAGCAGTCCGGGGTGCTCGCCGTCTTCCATTATATCCCGCTTCACTCCTCTCCCGCCGGCAGGAAGTTCGGACGCTTCAGCGGGGAAGACGTCTACACGACGAAGGAAAGTGAGCGTCTGGTCCGGCTGCCTCTCTACTACGGCATTTCCGACGAGGACCGTGAGAGCGTCATCCGGGCTGTCTATGCATTCTTCGGGAGATAACAGCATGCAGAAGAAATCAAAGAACGCGGTCGTCCTTCTGGGATTTGCCGCGCTCATCTTTTTTGTCCTGTACCGGCGTTTTCTTTTCGGAAATGCCGTTTATCTCTTTAAGGACGTCGGTTCCGATTCGATGTCCTCGAGCTATCCGATCCTCGTCATGCTGTCGAGGCTGTTTCACGCCGGAGATTTCTCGGCGTATACCCTGTCGTCCGGACTGGGTTCGGATACCTCGGTCACATTCCTGCAGTATCTCAATCCGCTGAAGGGCTTTCTGCTTTTCTTCGGGCGCGATACCATGCCGTACGCGCTCCTCATGCAGCTTTTGATCGGACATGTGATCTGTGCGTACGCGGCTTACCGCTATCTTCTCCTCATGACGGGACACGGCATCGCGTCCGTCATCGGAGCGCTCCTCTTTGCCTACTCATCCTACAGCGTCCTGTGGAGTGAGAACTTAAGCTACGGGATCTGCCTCACGATGTTCGCGCTCACGATGTGGGCGGTTGAGGCCTTCATCCGGAAGCGCACGGGCGGCACGTTCCTGTTGCTCACGGGTGTGCTCGCGCTCTATCTCGTCACCAATTATTTCTTCTGCTATATGACGGCCCTGTTCGTGATCGGTTACCTGATCCTGCGGGCTTTTTTCGCGCGCGAAAAAGCGGGGACCTTTTTCAGACAGTTTTTCGGCACCGGCATCTCGGCCGTCTTCGCGCTCATGATATCCGGAGCGGCCGTCGCCGCGATTGCGGGAACCTTTCTCGGATCCGTCCGGACCGGCGACGCGACGAGGCCGCTTGCCTCGTTCCTGAAAAAGGGCGTGGATGTCCGGATGCTCTTTGCCTGTGTCAGCAGGCTCTTCTCCGAAAACCTCGCCGGGATCGGCGACGCCTACTGGGGACCGGACAACTACTATGAGATCGCGGCGCTCTTTGTCGGCGTCCTCTTTTTCTTCGCCTTTTTCTATCTGCTTTACAAGAAGGAGACCCGCATCCCGCTTCTCATTACAACCGCCCTCTGCGCGGCCGCGCTCCTTCTGCCCGTCTGCCGTTATATCCTCAATCTGAACTGGCTCTGCATGCGCTTCTCATACTGGATCTGTTTCCTCGAGTGCATCGCGGTGACGTTTTTCCTCAGGGATCTCCTGACCGGACAAGGGCGGAGGAGGATTATCTTTGCCGTTCTTACGGCGCTTGCCGCCGCCGGCGCCGTCTATGCGGCGCTTTTCATCTTCGGGGACCGGCTCGGCTTCACGCTTTCCGTGCGGACCGCGCGGTTCTCCGCCGTATGCTTCGCACTCTTCGCCGCAGGACTGATCCTCGCCGCATCCGGCCGTCTTCCGTCGCGTCTCCTTCCCGCCCTGATCCTTCTTGCGGTCTTTGGCGAAATCGTCGTCATGCACCACGATACGCTGTATCTGCGCGAGTATGTGACCTGGGACCGCTGGCAGGAGGCGCCTTACAGTTCCGCTGTCTACGCCGCCGCGAATTCCGTCGCGGCCTCCGACGGCGGGCTCTACCGGATCTCCTCGGCGGACGACTATCTGCTCGCCAACGAAGGGCTCGTGGACGGCTATAACGGGACGACGCTCTACAACAACACCAATCCGAAGTCGCTCAGCACACTGGCTTTCGCTCACGGAACCAATGAAGTCAGCACCCCGTATTTCATGAGCGGCTACGAGGAATACGGCCAGTTTACGCTCCTGGGCGGAAAATATCTGATCCGGAAAGACGGCGCGGATGCGGCAAAGCCCGACGAGGCGCTCTTTGAAAAGAAAGAGTCATTTGAACAGCCGGACGGCTCCGGCACCGTCACGGTCTACGAAAACCGGAACGCCCTTCCCTTCGGGTATCTCTGCCGCGAGCAGATCAGCGAAGAAAGCTATCTCAGGGCGGACCTGCCTGCGCGTATGCACCTGCTCGGAAGGAGCTGGTATCTGACCGGTGAGGCCGTCCCGGCCTCCGCCGCGGATGAGAGCGCTTCCGCCATAGAGGAGACTGACTCCGCCGCAGATGAGGCTGCCTCCGCCGCGGGCGGGACGGCTTCCGGGGAAAACGGCGGGGCCGGGGATGACAGGCGGATCGACCTCTTCGAGGAAGCGGTCTTTACAGGCGCCCACAATGTCGGGATGAAGCGGACATCGGACGGGGCCGTCTTTACGGTCACCGGGGAAGATCCGTATATCTATGTCTTCTATGACAAGAGCGATGAGACGGACCTGACGTCCAACTACCTGTATCTGAACGTGAGCACGACGAAAAGCGCCTCGCGCGGGATCGCGCTTTATTATCTTCAGGAAAAGGAAGACGATCCGGCCCCCGACAAGTTCGGCATGGTGCACTATAACAAGTATTACCCGGAGTCCCTCACACTCCTGCCGGACCGCATCTCCGGCTTCCGCTTCGACCTGGATGACCAGGTAAAAAGCGTCACCGTCACGGACATGCAGCTTATCCGCTGTTCCGATCCGTCCGCGCATTTCGCGGACCTTGCGGCAACCGGCATCACCGGCATCTCGTTTGACCATGATACCTATAATGCCTCCGTCTCGGCTCCGGAAGGCGGCATGCTCTGCGTGCCCTTCCTGTACAGTACCGGCTTCTCCGCCACGGTAAACGGCAAAGCGGCACCGGTTCTGAACATAAACGGAGGTCTTTGCGGCATTTTGCTTGATGAAGGCGATTCCCTCGTCGAGATGCGGTATACAGTGCCGCACTTCAGGACCGGCCTCATCATAAGCGCGGTCAGCGTCCTGCTGTATGCGGCGGCATCCGTATTCATTTTCCTGCGAAAAAGAAAGGGCCATGATGGGCGCAGATCATAAGAACCGTATGGACACAAATAAAATGAAACGGCCGGTATGGACCACATTTCCTGTCTGTCTCGCCGTCTCGATCCTTCTGACGGTGATTCCGTTTGCGGTCACCGGAATATACTACCTGTTCGGCGATGACTATCTGATGAATTATATCGCGAACGGCTCCTTCGGGCCGGACAGCAGCCATCTGGTCTTCATCTCCTACCCGGTCGGGCTTCTGCTTAAGGGATGCTACGCCGTCCTTCCGGACGTCAACTGGTATGCCGCGCTCCTTGGCGCCGTGTTTGCGGTTTCCTTTGCGGTGATCCATCACAGCATCCAAAGGACCACGACGCATCCGCTGCCCCTCATCGTATCTCTTGCGGCCAATGCCGCAGCCGTCCCGCTCTTTCTGACCTTTACCGCCGCGGCCTTTATCGCGATCGGGGCCGGCCTTGCCTCAGCGTATGCCGCGCTCAGAAAGAGTGCTTCGTTTAAGGGCCTCATCCCGGGCGTCCTGATGATCCTTGCCGGTTATCTGATCCGGAGCGACTGCCTGATCCCGGCCCTCGGCATCGCCTTTCCCGCGTACGCTTTTCTGCTTACGGACCGCGAAAGGAGGCGGATGCTCATTTCCCGGGCCGCCGCCGGATGCGCGGTCCTCATGGTCCTTGTCGGCGCATCCGTGCTGGTTGAAAAAGCCGCATACTCGTCGGAGGCATGGCAGTCCTACCGGGACTTTAACGAAGCGAGAAGCTCTGTTCTCGACTATCCGCCGGTCGCATACGACAGCTTCGCGGACGAGTTTCAATCGGCCGGATACAGCCGGAATGCGTATGTGCTCATGAACCGGTGGACCTTTGCCGAAAAGCAGGTCTTTACGCCCGGGCGGATGCGGGCGGTCTCGGCCATCATGCACTCCGCATATACGCCGTCGTACCGGTTCCGGTACATGACCGGAAATCTGAAGACGATGCCGGGGCCGATGATTCTTCTCATCCCGCTTCTCCTCCTCGCCGTCCTTATGCTCACGGACCGGTCTTACCGGAAAGTGCCGGGCGTCCTGACCGTCCTCATGTTCTACGCGGTGATCGCGGCCCTGTGCGTGATCCGGCTTCGCTACCTGCTCCGCGTCAGCTGCCCGCTGTGCTTTATCGCTGTCGTCTTTGTCTCACTCCTCTGTGAGAAAATGCCGTCCGCGAAACAGCAGCGGCTCATACTGGCAGGCGGCACGGTCCTCATGCTCTGCGCCATGTTCCTGTTCGGCAGGTCCTATACGGCGCAGGTGGCCCCGCTCAGAGACGCCCGGACGGCGGCCAGCTATAAAAAGCTCAGGAAGGAAATCGACAAGCACCCGGACCGCACCTACGTGGTGGAAAGCCCGATCTACGTCTGGCTCTTTATCTATGGCCACACCGTCGATGAAATAAAGCCGTCCGATACGTTTTCGCACGTGATCCGGGCCGGCAGCTGGGACAATTTTTCGCCCCGGTATTATAAGATCGCGAATGACCGGAACATCCGGGACCCGGACAATCTGCTCAGCTCCCTCATGGACGCGGACCATCTCTATCTTGTCACGGAGAATACGGATTTCGTCACGAACTTCCTGACGGCTGAATACGGAACGCCGTGCGCCGTCCTTTCCGAAAAGAAAAAAGGCCCTGCCACGATCGCAAAGATCGGGAGGGTCTCTTAAAGACAGCACGCCGTGATCAGTCGATCACCGGCGTGTTGTCGTCGAAATTGATGCGTTCCTCTTCCACGACGAGCGGGCGGTCGAGTACGCGCTGGTTGATGGCCAGGATGTACTCGCCCATAAGTCCGGTAAAGAAGAGCTGGACGCCGCCTATGAAGAAGACGCCGATCACAAGGGGCGTGATCCCGGAGCGGAACCAGTCCCAGTGCACAAGCTTCAGCACAAAGTAGATGAGCGCGATCAGGAAGCTGAGCGCCCCGAGGATGAAGCCGCCGAAGGTCGCGACCCTGAGCGGGACCTTGGAATAGGCCGTGATCCCGGTCATCGCGACGTCGTAGAGCGAATAGAAGTTGTTTTTGCTCTTGCCGGCGCGGCGCTTCGGCCTGTCGTACAGCACCGTCGCGTAGTCATAGCCGAGCTCGGCGATCATGCCGCGCAGGTACGGCATCGGGTCGTGAATCCCCCTGACCACGTCGACAAAGGCCTTGTCATACAGTCCGACGCCCGTGAAATTCTCGATGTGGCCGATGTCCGTGATCTTCCTGAGCAGCGCATAGTATTTCCGCCTGAGAAAGCCCATGATCCGGCTGTCCTCGGATTTGTTCTTGATCCCGATGACGATCCGGCTGCCCTTCTCCCATTCCCTGACGAACTGCGGTATGAGTTCCGGAGGATCCTGAAAGTCCGCGTTCAGCCGGATGACGGCGTCGCCGTAGGCCTGGCGGAGCCCGTGCACGGGCGAGCGGAGCTGTCCGAAGTTCTTGGCATTGAAGATCGCCTTGACCCTCCTGTCCTCGGCGCAGAGTTTTCTGAGCAGCTTCCTTGTGCCGTCTCTCGAATGATTATCGATATAAATAATCTCGAAATCATACTCCGGCAGCTGCTTTTCAAAAATGTCCCGGACCGTCTGCGTCATGGGCACGACATTTTCTTCTTCATTGTAGGTCGGGATGACGACCGAAATGATCTTTCCGTTTTTTGTCATGACATCTGTTCTCCATCCGTCATAGGTATTTCAAGAGCCTCCCTCAGTTCCTCCCTCGGGAGGAACGGGGCCATGTCCTCAAGCGGCGAGGAAATAAGCGATCCGTCCGGAAGCTGCCTCGACGCGCTCTTCGGCTCTGTTTTCTGCAAAGGAGAGACGCGGACTTCGATGAGTGCCGGAAGAGGCAGCTTCATCGCTTCATCGAGTTCCTGTCCGATCGTCTCGTTTGACGTGCACGCCGCATAGGAGAAGCCGAACGCGTCCGCGATCTTATGAGGATCCGGAAATCCGAGATCCCCGCTCTCCGGCCCGATGCTGATCATCGGCCTGCCCTTGAAGAAAGCCGCTTCCGTCTGCCGGATCGAGTGATAGCCCCCGTTGCAGATCAGGAAGATCCGGATCGGGAGCGCATGCGTCGCGATGGTCTGCATTTCCTGCAGATTCATCATATGGCAGCCCTCTCCGTTCACGACGGTGATCTCTTCATCCTTATAAAATCTGGACAGCCCGATCGAAGCGGGCAGCCCGTATCCCATCGACGCGGTCGCGGAATTTGTGATGAAACGGCCCCCGTCTTTCACGCGGTATGCCTGTGTGCCGCCGACCCGCGACGTGCCGCAGCTTGCGATCAGCACGGAGCCTTCCGGCATTTTTTCAGACAGAAGATCATAGAACCGGTACAGATTGCAGAGTCCGTCCGCCTGCGGGCCTTTCTGCGCCGGGGTAACCGCCGGATATTTCTCTTTCCTTAAAAGCGACCGTCTGAGGAACGGCTCCGCATCGGGGCACCACGGGTGATCCGGCGTCACGCCGCGCTCTTTCAGGATCCGGATCAGATCGGTCAAAAGGTCCTTCGCGCTGCAGATTACAGGCAGCTCGACATGGACGTTGGGCTTCTTCAGTTCCTCCGGATCGATCTCATTTGCGATCACGTATGCGCCGCGGGCCCACTCCTCATAATCAAATCCCGTCTGCAGAAAACTCAGCCGGCTGCCGACCGAAAAGAAGACGTCGCTTCCGGCCATCGTCAGATTGCCGGCGCGGCCGCCGGTCATGCCGGTTCGTCCCGCATAGAGCGGCCAGTTCTCCGGCACGAGGTCCACGCTCGACATGCCGGTGAGGACGGGGATGTGAAGGAGCAGGGACAATTCCCTGAACTCTTCCACGGCATCCGCTGCGCGGACCCCGTACCCGCCGAATAATACCGGCCGTTTCGCGCTCCTCAGCTTCATAAGGATCTGCTCTTCCGCATCCCGGTCCGGCTCCGGAATCCGTTCCTCCGGGTTTTCCTCAATGTCATAGCCCCTGAGTTCCGCGGGCTCGATCTGCGCATTTTGAATATCAAGCGGCACGTCGAGCCAGACCGGCCCGCGGCGCCCGCTTCTCATCAGATAAAGAGCCTTCTCGAGCGCGTAGCGGATGTCTTCCTTCCGCTCGACCATGACCGCGTATTTCGTCATCGGGGATGCGCTCCGCGTCACGTCATATTCCTGTACGCCCGTCGACCTAAGCGGCAGTCCCATGCCGCGGACCGTGGTCGCGTAGCGGGCCTGGCCGGAGATCACAAGCATGGGGATCGACTCCATGTAGGCGCACAAAACACCGGTCAGGGCATTGACCGCGCCGGGGCCGGTCGTCACGAGGACCAGGGCCGGCGTGTTGTCCGCTCTGGCATAGGCTTCCGCCGCCATGGCGGCCGCCTGCTCGTGATGATGATAGGTGCACTGAAAGTCCCTGCTGTGTCCGAATGCGTCGTTTAAGTGGATCGACCCGCCGCCGATGACCGCAAACACATGCCTGATGCCGGCTTCCGATACGCGCCCGGCAAGATAATCCGCTACCTTCATGACAGATATTCCCCGCATTTCTGCTCACAAACCATTGTTTTCCCGGAATCCTGAATCGGGATCGTCCCGATGTATTCAACGGTGAATACCGCGTCATCGCCCAGATATTTCCGGTACGACGCCTTTACGGCCTCTTCGTCGACAAGGGCTTTGTCCACGGGATTTAACTGGAGGGTATACTCCTTCACCCCGGTCTGGATGCATTTCGCCTGACGAAGCACGCCTTCAAAATTCAGGAGGTTATTCATAAAGACATGGATGGACAGCGGTTCTCCCTTCGTATTGTAGATGAGCGAACCGCGCCTGCCGTAGATCTCGGTGAACTTCGCGTGCGTGCGCCCGCGGTTGTCGCGCCACATGTGCATCCGCCCGGTGTCGCCCGTATCGTAGCGGATCATCGGGAATGCCCGGTTGTAATAGTCCGTGACCACGATGCGCCCGAGCTCGCCGTCCTCTGCAGGTTCGTCCGAGTCCATTTTCAGGATCTCGACGTAATAATGATACAGGTCAATCGTATAGTCGTCCTCACCGTGCAGGCTGACCGCGATGAAGCCGTTTTCATTATTGCCGTACGACAGAACCGGTTTGATGCCGAAGACCTCGCAGGCCTTCCGCCTCGTTCCCTCCGGAAGCGCCTCGCCCATCGTAAAGATCATCTCCACGTCGAAATGCCTGAGATCCGGCTTCTTTCTCTCCGCGTAGTCCACGAGCGCCTGCACGGCACTCGAATAGGCGACCAGCACCTGGATGTGCTCGCGCCGGATCCGTCTGAAGATCGCCTCGATGCTGTCGTCCCCCATATTGGAGATGTCGATCATCAGAAGATTATTCTTAAACGAGTGGAACCGGGAGATCGTGTTTTTCCCTTTGATCCAGGCCCGGAACTCGCCTCGCTTCATGCCCACGCGGAACCCGTTCAGTTCCATGACGGACAGAAAGTTCATGTACACGTGGTTCATCTTTTCCGGATCGGCGAGTACGGTAAACGGCGTCCCCGTCGAGCCGCTCGTCGACAGCTTTGTGAGCGAATCCCGCATGTCCCGGAACTCATCGGAGATGATGCCCTCGTAATGCAGGATAAAGTCGCTTTTCTTCTGGACGGGAAAATCGTCCAGGGAGTGATGGTACGGAATGTTCCTGTAGAAGGGGCACATCGTGCCGGCATATTCGGTGATCGCGGCCACTCTCCGGCGCCTGTATTCATCGGTTACACCGTAGACGATCTCGGATTTGTTGACTTCCTTGAGTTTCTGAAGCCTGCCGCCCTTCATGCGGTCGAGCAGATTAAAAGCGGTGCGTCTTAAGACTTCACCTGTATTCATGTTTTTCCTCCATATGTGCATGACCTTCGGATCGCACCGTTTCGGTGTCTGATACGGGGTCTCATGTGCTATACTAATGTGCGGAGCCTCCTGCGGGGCAGGCGGTTCATGTTTCCATACGCCACAAAAGTATAGCACTATATCCTGTACTTTGGCAAATCAGCCTTCTGCCGCACGTATGCGGTCTTTTTAAAACGCGGCCTCCGGCCGTCAGGTGCTTTCGGGAAAGGAGATCTCATGAATCCGATTATCAGGGAAGATGTCGACCGGATCATCCGGGACGGCGGAAAACTCTTTGACTCGTTCCGCGGCTCCACGGTCGCTGTCACGGGGCCTTACGGCATGCTCGCCTCTTATCTCGTCTTCACGCTGATCCGCCTGAACGAGACGGATCCGGATTTCCGCGTGCGGATCCTGGC
The DNA here is from genome assembly GCA_902766945.1 of uncultured Lachnospiraceae bacterium. Lineage (GTDB taxonomy): Bacteria > Bacillota > Clostridia > Lachnospirales > Lachnospiraceae > Chordicoccus. The sequence continues at coordinate 12,730 of CACXFK010000012.1, forward strand.
ACTCGGGCGAAATGAAGAAAAACTGAAGGCCCGCTTCGGCCCCTATGCCGAAGCGCCTTATTTCCGTTTTCTGAAAACAGACCTGAACGGGCCTAACGACATCGAAGGCCCCGTCGACTATATCATCCACGCGGCTTCTTTTGCCAGTCCGGACGCGTATTCGCGCGACCCGGTCGGCGTCATCCTGCCCAATACGGCCGGCACGCTGCACCTGCTCGAACTCGCGCGCAAAAAAAAGTCCCGCTCGCTGCTTTTCTTCAGCAGCGGCGAGATCTACGGAGCCGTCCGTTCCCCGCTGATCAGCGAAACGGAAGGCGGCTTCCTGGATCCGGCGGCCGTAAGGAGCTGTTACGGGGAGAGCAAGCGGCTCGGTGAAACGCTCTGCGCTGCTTACGCGCACGAATACGGGGTTCCGGCTAAAATCGTCCGCCCGTCCCACACATACGGACCCACGATGGATCCGGAGCACGATACGAGGGTGTTTGCCTCGTTTGTCTCCGACGCGCTGAACGGGCGCGACATCGCGATGACGAGCGACGGCACCGCGACGCGCTGTTTCATCTATATCGCGGATGCCACTCTGGCCTACTTCAAAGTGCTGATCGACGGCGTCCCGGGCGAAGCCTACAACGTGACCAATCCCGACGGCGTCCTCACGATCTATGAGCTGGCCCTCCTCATCGCCGGTCTCGTTCCCGGGAAGAAGCTGAACGTCACAAGGAAGGCGCCGCCGGAAGGCTACATGGACAGAGGGAAAACAGCCTACACGCGTCTCGATACGGCAAAACTCGAAGCTCTCGGCTTCCGCTGCCGTGTGAGCGCGAAGGAAGGCTTCGCCCGGACGCTTGAGTCTTTCCGCATTTAACGTTTTTTTTCAACGGGCTCTTTCGTCTTTCCGCGCCCTGCGAAGACGGTGCCGAGTACAAGGACGGCTGCGATCCGGAGCGTATTGGCGATCAGGACTCCGTTCGAGAAGCCGGTCAGTCCTCCTTTTGCGGTCATCAGCATGATCAGAAGCAGTACCGCGCCCAGATGCAGCGTCTGAAGGAGAAGCTGCCAGTGCGGCCCGGTAAACGTCAGCACGATGATGAAGAGATACGCGGACAGCATCGCCAGGATCTGCGTCAGATTGACGACCGTGATGATCGGCCGCACGCTCTCATAAAGCGACGGGTAGAAAAGCCGGATAAAAAGCGGGGTCCCGATCTGGCAGAGCAGGAAAAACACGGCGCTGGCCGCAATGCCGGCCCCGGCGTAAAGAAGAAATTTCCTGCGGGTCAGACGGATGTTGTCTTTTGTCATGTAGGAAATGAGGATCGTATTCACCGGCGCGATAAAAAGGACCAGCGTCTTGCCGATCAGCGACGCGACGTAGTACAGCGTCACGGCTTCTCCGCCGAGCGTCGCTTTCAGATAGATCCGGTCTATGTTCAGCGTCAGATTGGTCACGAAGTAGGACATGACCAGGACGGATCCCCTCGTAAGGACGGCGCTGAAATACGGGGACATCCGGAAGAAGGGCCTGAAAATGCGGCCCCTCAGCCACACAAAAACAAGAGCGGCCGCTTCACCCGTGATGAAGATCAGATACCAGATCCCCGTGGCCCTGTACAGAAGATAGCCTGCCGCATAGCCCGCACCGCAGAGCGCATAGTAGATAAAATAGCTCCGGTAATCGAGGGACAGACGGTATTCCACATCCCCGTAGTAGCGGAAGTTCGTCAGCAGGATGAGCAGTGCCGTAAGGAAAAAACCGGCCCTGCCGCCGATCGACGACGCGCTTAAGACAAGTGTGACGGCGATCCCGACACCGGTCAGCATCAGGATGAGCGTGTTGTAGTCGCCGTTCCGGACATCCATGTCGCGCCTCAAAACCAGGCGGCTGTTGTTCAGCGCCTGCCCGATCGAAGGTCCGAGGATATTCACAAACGCCATGATAAAGAGGACGGTGCCGTTCGCCTCCGCCCCCAGTTCCGCCTGCAGCTTCGGATAAACGAGGAGCTGCAGCACCCCGTTCAGCACAAGCGCGCCTGCGATCGTATACAACGTGTTCGCGGCTATTTTTTTTGTCTTTCTTATCTCCATCTCAAGCTCAAGACCGTTCTTCCCGGGACGCGCCTCCGCCGCCCGGCATGTACTCCGGACACAGATTCTCGATATACTTCCGTTTGCCGGAACTAAGGACCGGGATCTCGTCCACATAGGTCACGCGGATGACGGCGTCCTCGCCGAGACTCGGGCGGATGCGTCCGATCAGATCCTCCGGATCCATGACGGCTCTGTCCCCGTTCAGTCTGAGTTCATATTCCTTCAGTCCGAGCTGCAGGAAGCGGTACTGGCTGACGCCTTCCGCATTCCAGAGATTGTTTGTGATGACATAAGGCGTCACGGCCCGTCCCGACGTATCGTACAGGAGATCGCTCCTGCGCCCGTAGAGTTCCTTCAGCGTCAGGCGGAATCTCCCGTCCTTCACCTTCCGCTCCGCGACCGCGGTATCGCCGTTGTCATATCTGAGAATCGGAAACGCGTAGTTGGTCAGGTCGGTGATGACGATTCTGCCAAGCTCGCCGTCCGGGGCGGGCTCATCGGAATCCATCTTCAGGATCTCGTAATAATAGCTCTCCGAGTTGATATAGATCGAGTTGTCGCCGGGGTTCTGGAGCCCCATGATGCCGTTCTCCTCGTTGGAATACCAGGCCCTCACCGGGCAGCCGAACTGGGCGGACAGCCGCGCGCGGTCCTGATCCGGCATGGTCTCGGAGATCGGGATGATGGCGTGCACGACGAAATCGCTCATGTCAACGCCTTTGCGGTCGATGTACCGGCTGATCTCGCCGAGAGCGGACGAATAGCCGATCAGGCACTTGACCTTCTCGGTGCGGATCGCGCGGAGCATCTCTTCGATCGCCTCATCCGAGAGCGATGAGCTGTCCATCATGATGCTGTTTTCCATCATCAGCTGGATGCGCGTCTTCCGCACATTGTTCACCCACACGCGGATAAAGGCCATCTTCTCCCCGATATGGTACCCTCCGAGGGCTCCGAGGAAAATGCTGTCGGCCGTATTCATCAGGATCTTGTTTCTGTCCTGGATCATCGCGAGAGGCGTCCCGGTCGAGCCGCTCGTTGTCATGACGCGGTTGTCCTTCGCATCCCGGTAAAGAGAAGACCGGAATGCGTCATAGTGCTCTCGGAACGTGTTCTTGTTCACGACAGGCAGGTCGGCAAGCTCCGCATTTTCAGAAAAGGACCCGTAAAACTCTGTCGTGTGGACGGCGTGCGCGATCAGGCTCCGGATGCGGCCTTCCGTCTCCATCAGGCTCGTGCCGTGCCTGTATGCATAAAGATCCTGCTCGTACCGCCGCCGGACAACGCCTCCGCGAAGCGCGTCAAGCGTAAAATAGCCGGCCCACCGGGCAAGCTCGGCGGGTATGATCTTTCTTTTTCCCATTATATCCTGCTTTCTATTCATACAGATCCCGGGACGGCGGCTTCACGAAGCCTGGCGGCCATATAGGCAAGCTTCTCCTCCGTCATGCCCGGATAGACGCCGACCCAGAACGAATCCTTCATGATCCTGTCCGTCACGGACAGATCCGACGCGACGCGGAAACGGCCCTTAAGCGCGGGATCATCCGTCATACAGGGATGGCGGGTGAGGTTGCCCGCGAAGAGCATCCGGGTCTGGATGCCGCTCTCCTCGAGATGCCGGACCACGTCCGATCGTTTCACGCCGCCGTGCACCGTGATGAGGAAGCCGAACCAGCAGGGGTCGGCATTTTCTTTTGCCTCGGCCATGATATAGGCGTCCTCCGTCCCTTTGAGCGCATCCGAAAGATACGCAAAATGCTCGCGTCTCAGACGGGCAAAGGAAGGAAATTTCTTCAGCTGGGCGACCCCGACGGCCGCCTGCATGTCCGTCGCTTTCAGATTATAGCCGAAATGGCTGTACACATATTTGTGATCATAGCCGACGGGGAGATCCCCGTACTGGCGGTCAAACCGGTGCCCGCACAGATTGTCCCTGCCGGGAGGGCAGACGCAGTCGCGCCCCCAGTCCCTTAAGGACCGGACGATTCTGGCCAGGAGCGGATTGTCGGTATACACCGCACCGCCCTCTCCCATCGTCATATGGTGCGGCGGATAGAAGCTCGACGTGCCGATATCGCCGAACGTTCCGGTCATCGCGGTCCGCCCGTCAAGCGTATAGCGGCTGCCCAGAGAATCACAGTTGTCCTCAATCAGCCACAGGTCATGCTTCTTGCAGAATTCTTTCACCGCCTTGATGTCGAACGGATTGCCCAGTGTGTGGGCGAGCATGACGGCCTTGGTCTTCCCGGAGAGCGCACCCTCAAGGAGGGACACGTCGACGTCCGCGTTCGGAAGCGTCACGTCCACAAAGACCGGCACGGCTCCGCACTGAAGGATCGGAGCGACCGTCGTCGGAAATCCTGCCGCCACCGTGATGACTTCATCCCCGGGCATAATGCGCCTGTCTTTAAGAAGGTGCGAGGTCAGGGCGGCGAAAGCCAGAAGATTCGCGCTTGAACCGGAGTTGACCAGGGATACGAAGCGGATCCCGAGGTACGCGGCGAACGAGGATTCGAACTCTTCCGTGTAGCGGCCCGCCGTCAGCCAGAATTCCAGCGCGGAATCGACGAGATTTTCCATCTCTTCATGATCGTACACCCTCGACGCGTACGGTATGCGGTCTCCTGCCTCGAAAGGCTTCTTCTTGCCGTGAAACGTGTCGCAGTATTCGCGCACGGCGCGAAGGATCTCGGCCCGGGCTTCTTGTTCAGTCTTGTTCTCAAACATGGAAATACTCCTTAATCTGTCTGTCCGTTGCGGTGCGTGCGCTCTCCCCGCTAAGGACGCGCTTTGACCAGTCCACGGTCTTTGCCACCGCGTCGCGGATCGTCCACACCGGTTTCCATCCGGTCTTTTCCTTGATCTTCGAGCTGTCCAGCATCAGGAGGGACGCCTCATGCGGGCCTTTGTCCGGCGCGTACACGCACGATGCGCCGCCGCCCCATTCGCGGACAAACATCCCGGCCAGCGCCCCTGCGGTCACCGCATCGGAAGGTTCCGGTCCGACATTGTATGCGCCTTCGAGGGACGGATCGAGATACTGCTTTTCAGCGAGCAGCAGATAAGCCGCAAGCGGTTCGAGTACATGCTGGAACGGACGGATCGAATCCGGATTTCTCAGCGCGACCGGTTCACCCTTTGCACAGGCGCGGACGCAGTCCGGCACGATCCGGTCCTTCGCGAAATCGCCTCCGCCGATGACGTTTCCGGCCCGCGCTGTCGAGACGGCCGTCCCGAGTTCCCTGAAAAAGGCATTCCGGTAGCTGTGCGTGACCAGGTCGGAGCACGACTTGCTGTTGGAATACGGGTCAAAGCCGTCGAGCGGATCATCCTCCCGGTACGGGCGCTCGGTCTCCATATTCTGGTACACTTTGTCTGTCGTGACATTGACGACGGACACGGCGGAGCCTTCCGTCCTCAGCGCCTCAAGCAGATTGACCGTGCCCATGATATTGATCTCAAATGTATCCCGCGGAATGCGGTAGGACTCCCGGACGAGCGGCTGCGCCGCCAGATGGAACACGATCTCCGGCCGGCTTTCCCGGACGGTTTCAAGCAATCGGCCGTAGTCCCGCACGTCCGCCGTCACGCTTTTGATCTCCCCTTCGATGCCGAGCATGGAAAAGAGCGCCCGGTCTTCGGAAGGGGCAAGCGAATAGCCGGTCACTTCCGCGCCGGCCAGCATGAGGATCCTCGTCAGGTAAGAACCCTTGAAGCCCGTGTGCCCTGTCACGAGAACCCGTTTTCCTCTGTAAAAATCAAGTGAACCCATTGATTTACCCCTCCCAGACTTTCCAGGGGGCGCGGCCGGTGCGCCACAGTTCCTCAAGCATTTCCTTCTCGCGCATCGTGTCCATGCACTGCCAGAAACCGTCGTGCCGGTATGCCCTGAGGAGGCCTTCCGCGGCGCATTTCTCAAGCGGTCCGCGCTCAAAGACGGTTGTATCGCCTTCAATCAGTTTCAGGATCCCTTTCTCGGCCACCATAAACCCGCCGTTGATCCAGCCCGTATCCTCGGCTTTCTTTTCCCTGAAGGACCTGACGACGCCATCGGCAGCAATATCCAGATTTCCGAACCGGCTGCTCGGATGAACGCAGGTCATCGTCAGGAGTCCGCCGCTTTTTTTGTGAAATGCGTACAGCTCGCGGAGATTGACATCGGACACGCCGTCCCCGTAAGTCAGGAAAAACGGCTCGTCGTCCAGATACGGCTCGATCCGCTTGATGCGTCCGCCCGTCATCGTGTCGAGCCCGGTATCAATGACCGACACCCGCCACAGCTCGGTATGGTCGCGGTGCACGATCATATCGTTCCGTCCGGCCGAAAAGTCAAACGTGACGTCGCTGTTGTAAAGAAAATAATTGGCAAAATACTCTTTGATCACATGCTGCATATACCCGCAGCAGATGATAAACTCCGTCACGCCGTATGCGGCATAGAGCTTCATGATGTGCCACAGAATCGGCTTGCCGCCGATCTCCACCATCGGCTTCGGCTTCAGGTGGCTCTCCTCGCTGATGCGCGTTCCGTAGCCGCCGGCCAGAATTACCGTCTTCATAATCCGATATTACCTCCGCCTCCGGATAATGATCACAATCAGAACCATAATAATAAGAATCAGGATGAGCATCACGATCAGGAACAGGGGAACGAGTCCCACCGGTCCGATCACGGGGAGCACGATCTCATCCATAAGAACCGTCTGCGAACTTCCGGCTCCGCTGAAATGCCCCTCTGCGCTGTCGGCTGCGCCCGCTGTCGGAATCGCAGGTTCCGGCTCGCTCACAGTCCCGGAAGCCGCGGACTCGGCCGCGCTCTCCGGCACGCTCTCCGGTTCACTCGTAACGGGCGGTTTCTCGGTCACCGCGGTGCCCACCTCTCGCCCGTGCCAGCTGTAGACGCTCGTAGTCTCTTCGTACCCGTCTTCCCTCGTTTCGGTCACCGACGCGACGTCGCACTCTTCAGCCGAAGCCCCTTTCGGAAGCGTCAGCATGCCGCCGGAGATGAGTTCGCCCTCTCCGACGGGGGCCGGGACATTTTCAAACTCATCCAGACCGTAATCGCACAGCCGCCTTGTATCCTGAAGGCAGTTGTCCATTCCCATCGAATGCAGCGCGATGCAGATCACCGTGCGTCCTCCGCGCTCCACGTACGTTGCCAGGCAGCTGCCCGCCAGATCCGTGTAGCCGGTCTTTCCGCCGATGATGCCGTCGTAGGCGTATTCATCGGTCACAAGGAACTTGTGGTGATTCTCGAAGGTTCTCGAATCCGTCAGGTTTGTGGCGGGTATCGTATACTGCTTCGTATGCACGATTTCCCGGAACAGACTGTTCTTCAGCGCTTCCCTGGAGATGAGCGCCAGGTCATGCGCCGTGGAATGATGCTCTTCGTTGGGCATCCCGCAGGCATTGGCAAAATTCGTGCCCGTGCAGCCCAGCTGCGCGGCCCTCTCATTCATCATCGAGAGAAATGTATCCAGCGAACCGCCGCCGACAAACTCGCCGACCTGCGTCGCGATATCATTTGCGGACTTAAGCATCGTTCCGTACAGCATATCTCTCAGCGTAAAGACTTCCCCGACCTGCGTGTACAGATTGGAGCTGCCGCTGACCGCATACCCGACGCCCGTCTCCGTCATCGTGACCTGGGCATCCAGATCGCCGTTCTCGATCGCGACGAGCGTCGTCATGATCTTGGTCAGCGAAGCCGGCGGCGTCTCGACGTCCATCCCCTTCTCGCACAAAATGGCGCCGGTCCCGGCATCCATCACACAGACGAAATCACTGACGGTATCCGCCGCTTTCGGCCAGCCTTCGGTCGCATTGGAGGGCATCACCGCGGGATCGGCATACGAGGCCGCTTCCGCGGCACCTTCTTCCGCCGCCGCAGGCAAAACGGAAAACACGGTGATGACAAGCATCAGGAGCACTGAGAGCAGCCGCCTCGCGGTCCGCTCCCGGCAAAAGGTATTACTCTTCATTTCCAAGACCCTCTCTGATCACGCGGCAGAGAGAGTCGAGCGCCTCCTGCTCGTCGCTTCCGTTGCAGACAATCTCGATCTCATCACCCTTTTTCACGCATGCGCTGAGCACGGACAGCACGCTCTTGGCATTGGCGGTCATATTGCCGAATGTAAATGTGATGGTTGAATCAAACTTCAGCGCCTCCTCGCAGAAGCGCGCCGCGGGCTTCAGATGAAGTCCGGCTTCATTTGTAATAATCGCTGTTCCACTGACCATGCTGTCACTCTCCTAATTTTTTTCCGCTGAAAATGGTTCCTTCCGTTACGGAGCGGTTATGGTTTCCGGTTCCTTCACGACAGTCGTCTCCGTGATGGTGATATCGGCACGGACCTCCTCCGCCAGCTCAAAGCCTTCAGGCAGCGTCACGTCGACCGGTACCGAAGTCGATCCCGGTTCAATGCCGCTCAGGTCCACGGAGGCGGAGATCTGGTCCGCCGTCAGTGTCTTAATCCCTTCATCCGTCCCTTTGAACCGGATATCAAGCGAGGCGCTGTCAAAGACGGCGCTGTACCCGTTCTTCAGATGCTTCTTCTCTATGTTCTTTGTCTCCAGTTCGACGGATCCGGTGTTATAAGCCAGGATCTTGACCGTCACCACGACCGTCTCGCTGAAGCCTTCCGCAAGCCGGATCCCGCCGGGCAGATAGTCCGGCAGATTCACCCGGATCTCGACGTCCTCGGAGGCCCCGCTTATGTCGACGGCCCTGGACTCCTCCGTTACAAGGATCTTGCTTCCGTTCTTCCTGAACTCTTCAAGCGCTGCATCGGTCCCGGCTATCGAGATCGTCTGAGGCGTCAGCGTGACCTCACCGATCTGGTATCCCGGCATCGGCTCGCCGTAGGTCTCCGCCTCAATCGCGACGTCCGTCATGACCTGATAGAGGTTCACCTGGACGCGGATCGCGTTTTCATTGATGCTGAAGGTCAGATACTTCATGCGGGCGTCGTTCAGCTCATCGCCGTTTTTATCATAGACATGAATCGTGGCGCCCAGATACGAATCCTCTCTCAGATAAGAAACATCCACCTCGGCCTGCACTTTGTCGATTCTTTCGATCAGCGACTTCGGCCCGCGGATCGTCATCTTCTCCGGGTTGGACACCATCGAGCCGACCTCGTAGCCCCTTGCCGGAGTCGTCGATCCCGTCACCGGATTGATCACGAAATCGCGGCTTTCCATCTCTTCCAGCCGGATCTGGATGTTTCTGGGGATCACGGTCACCGCGCTCGGATTGACACCCGGAACCGACACCGTCACCGGTACCATAACCGGAGAAGACTCCATATCGATGATCTGCGTCAGATCGACGTTGGCTGTAATGCTGCCCTGCATCAGACGTTCCGTGACCGACCGGTTGGCCGAAATCTGTACGCTGACCGTATCAAATCCGTCTGCGAGCGCATAGGACAGATTCATGCTCTCGATATAGGAGGCATTGCTTACATTGACCGGAATATTTGAGATCGTGCGCGTGATCACCGGATTGCTGACGTTCATGATGACGAGCCAGACGATGAACGCGATGACCAGTGAAACGATCTTCAGGACGGGATGCTCAAACAGTCTATTCTTCATGCTTCTTCACCTGTCCTTTCCGGAAACGGATCCTGCGGTCATCCCCGTCCCTCCTGGCGTCTTTCTGGATCTGGTGAAGCTCCTCGCGCAGTCCGCTGGCGGGAACACCCGTCGTCAGATTGCCGAGATACGCATAGGAGACGCGCCCGGTTTCCTCGGACACGATGATGGTGAAGGCGTCGCTTTCTTCACTGATGCCGAGGGCCGCCCTGTGCCGGGTTCCGTATTTTTTATTGATCCGGGCATTGTCGGAGAGCGGCAGGTAGCAGGTGGCCGCTTCAATCCGGTTGCCGCGCAGGATCACCGCTCCGTCATGCAGCGGTGTGTTGTGCTCGAAAATATTGACGAGAAGCTGGCTCGAGATCTCGGAATCAAGCCGGATCCCGGTATTGATATAATCCGTGAGGAGAATATTCTGCTCGATGACGATGAGAGCGCCCGTACGGACCTCGCTCATCTCATTTACGGCTCTTACGATCTCCGAGATCGTCCTGTCCGAGAAACGTTCTTCTTTTTTATTGTCGAAAGAGAAAATGGACGAGAGAAAGTTCCGTGTTCCGAGCGACTCAAGCCCTTTGCGGAGTTCGGGATGGAATATGATGATCAGCGCCGTGATCGCCGTCGGGGCAAAGGACGATGTGATCCACAGGATCGCCGACATCCTGAAGATCGTCGCGATGACGATGAAGACCATGATGATAAGGAACCCCTTTAAGAGCGAGTACGCGCGGGTTCTCTGGATCCACAGCATGCAGAAATAGATCATCAGCGCGATGATCACGATCTCTATGATATCAATCACCTGTATCCTTGGAAAATACAGGCCGCTGATCATATTTCGTATCTGGTTCAAGACAGTGGACACGAATGGCAGTCCTCCTTGGCCTTATAAATCGTTCAGTGAATCCTCCAGCTTTTTCTTCAGCTCGTCGTCATCGATATCGGGCCTTATGATCGGCTCGTCATATCCCGGTACGGTATTGGCGCTGAAAGCGCCCGACTCACCGACGTAGTGCTTCCCGTGCGCCTTGGGTATCGCCCTGACATAGTAATAATACCCGTCGTCCTCAAACTCAAGGCGCTCGCTCTTTCTGTAATCAAGCGGCAGCATGACCATGAGCAGGATGAGCCCCGCGGCGGCCGAAGCCGCGCTGCCGGCAGCGGCAAGCATCACATCCGGGGATCCGCCCGCGATCCGTCCTCCGAACACATAAAACAGCAGATAAATGGCGGATCCTGAAAGAACCGCCGCTTCGTGGGCGTGACGGATGCCGAGCGACCGCACGAGATACGTGAGCGTCAGCGCCGCGATGACCGCCGCGAGAGCTGCCGTAAGTTCATCTGAAAAAGCACCTCCGATCAGGAGCTTCAGCTTTCCCATGTAGTCCGTTTGTTCCAGAGCGCGCACCTCTTCCGCATGTTCCGAAAGAGCGCGGATCAGGAACGCGCACACGCAGCCGGGGCACACCGTGAGGAGGGAAAGCGGCTTCCGCCTGAGTCCGCAAAGTACGGGCACGAGCGCTCCGAAGCCGTAATACGCCCCCATCGTTTCAAGCGGCGCGGCCGGAAAATCATCCGGCGCGAAGCGCATAAACAGGCAATACAGCATCACGAGCACGAGGAACGTCACCGCGCCTGCCGCAAGATCCAGCGCGAAAGCCTGGCCCGTCAGAAGGACGGCGCCGATCACCGCACCGGCTTTTGCCGGCAGGACGGCGGATGTAAGCGAAAGAACCAGAAGCACCGCCGGATGAGACAAAATCGCGTCAAACGGAAGTGCCGACCGTATAAAAAAGCCCTCCGCCAGTACAAACAGGAATCGCACAAGGAAGTCGACCGCGGCGGAGTTGCGCCCGTAAAAGAGCGTCAGCTTATCCTTAAGTCCTCCAAAAATCGTCATCGTCCCCAGTGTCCTCGCTGTATGGCACCTCGGTCAGATCTCTCAGATCCGCAAGATGCAGTTCATAGTCGTTCATCTGCCGCTCCGCTTCTTTATACCTGCGTCCCGCGAGCACGAAGGTCAGCGCGAGGTATGCGGAAAGGATCAGAAGATACACCGCAGCCGCCTGGCGGAGCACCGCCGGAATATCCATATAGACAAGTGCGTCCAGGAGCTCTTCCGCGTTCGCAGCCGCAAAAAGAGCGGCCGCAATCAAAAGGCCGACGGTCGTCAGAAGAAAGGTCCGGATCATCGAAAACGCAATATAATCGGAGCGGTAGTACCGGCAGATGTTCATAGAAACACGCCCACGTCCTTCCTCAAAGGACGCGAGCGACACCATTTCCCTGAGCCTGAGCGGATTGACCATGTTCTCTTCTCCGTCTGTGCGGGACAAAAACCGGTCCCGTGGTAATAAAAGTAATCCTATCACGAATTCGATATGAATGCAACGAAAGCCGTTACTCCTCCCCTGCCGCGCCGGCGCCGATCGCCACCGATGCGGTAAACACGTGCCGGACTCCGGCCTCCTTAAGTGCGGCGGCACAGGCGTCCGCCGTGGACCCGGTCGTGTAAATGTCGTCGATCATGAGGGCGGCAAGGAGCGGCTTCCAGCCCTCCCGGGTTCGGAACCATGCGGTTCCGTTTTTTGTGATCAGGCCGCTTCCGGCTGCAAAGGCGCTCTTCAGATGTTCCCTGCGCTCGCCGGCGGACAGGGTTTTCATCGCGGTCGTTCTGCCCGTCCGGATCAGGGCGTCCGTCACAAGGGGAATGCCGTACCGCTTCGCGGTCTCCGCGGCCACAACGGCGGCCTGGTTATAACCGCGCGCCCGTTCTCTGGACGGGTGGAGCGGAACGGGGATCACCGCGTCGATCTTCCATTCTTTTATACAGGGAGTAAGATGCAGGGCAAGCAGGCGGCCGAGGACCGGCCCATACTCCCGCCTTCCCTTGTATTTATAGTACGCGATCGTCTCCCGCACGCAGTCGTCATAGACGAGCATGGCCGTACCCTGGTCAAAGGCATGCGGATACTTCAGGCAGTCGTCGCAGAAAACCCGGTTCTTCAGGACGGGCTTCCCGCATTTCCGGCATCTGCTTCCCCTCACAAAAGGGAGCCGCCCCATGCACGAAGGGCAGATCGTCTTTCCGGCCGGAGCGAGCCCGTGGCAGACGGGGCACCTGCGCGGATACAACAGATCCAATATCCATTCTCCTGCTCTCCGTCTCCGCATCTTCCTCCTTTTCATCCGAATGTTTTCCGCGCCTTCCTCTTGTTCAGGAAGGATCCGGGCCGCCGCACAGTTCGAGGATCCGCGCGTCAAGTGACGTATAGCGCTTCATCTCGGTCTCATTTTCAATCATCCCGCGGACGGTCTCTTCACTGCCGAGCACGACGACGCAGGATCTCGCCCGGGTCACGGCCGTATAGAGCAGATTCCGGGTCATCAACATCTTCGGGCCGCCGAGAAGCGGCAGGATGACCGCCGGATACTCGCTGCCCTGGGACTTGTGGATGGTCACCGCATAAGCCAGTTCCAGGTCGTCAAGTTCGCTGTACGGATAGTCCACGATCCGCCTTTCGTCGAACTCGATTCCGATCGTTTTCGAAAACTCGTCGATGCTGCGGATCGTCCCCATATCCCCATTAAAAATGCCGCTTCCGGACTGGGTCGGGATCCCGTATTTCCCGCGGACCTCCCAGGTCATCTGGTAATTGTTCCGCGTCTGCATC
>CACXFK010000013.1 GCA_902766945.1 uncultured Lachnospiraceae bacterium
CACGATTTTCATGTGACCGGACCGGATCAGATCCGGTCTTTTTTCTTAGATCACGACGATCAGACCATAAAATGAGGTCCTTGTATGGAAGATCAGGCCATAATCGAATTGTATTTCAAAAGGTCGGAGCAGGCGCTCGCTGAGTCGGACCTGAAATACGGCCATTACTGCGGGAAGATCGCGCTGAACATCCTCCGGAACCGGGAAGATGCGGAGGAGTGCGTCAGCGATACCTGGCTCAGGGCGTGGAATGCGATTCCGCCGGAGCGGCCGAATATACTGAAGGCGTTCTTCGGCAGGATCACGAGAAATCTGTCCCTGAACCGGCTGGAGCTGCTGCATGCGGACAAACGGGGAGGCGGGGAGAGCAACGTCCTCCTTGATGAGCTTGCGGAGTGCGTCGCGGATGCAGGGGCGGCGGAATGGTCCGCCGACCGGGCTGTCATCACGGACGTGCTGAACCGCTTTCTCGAGGGGCTGCCCGAGACAAACCGGATCGCGTTTGTGCGGCGTTACTGGTATATGGAGACCGTCGCGGAGATCGCCCGGGAGCTGTCATGCGGAGAGAGCCGCGTCAAGATGATGCTGATGCGCGGCAGGCGGGAACTGGCGAAGCAGCTCAAAGAAGAGGGGATCGACGTCTGACGGCGCGCGGAAAGAGGCAGACCATCTGAGACGGGAAATGGCGGAGGCGGCAGATGAAAAGCGAAGATTTGCTGAAAGCACTCAGTGATATTGACGATCGGTATATAGAGGAAGCGGATCCCGGGAGCGGGACGCAAAATGTCCTGAAAATACGCGGCAGGACGACGCGGTGGTCTTATTATGTGATCGCGGCCGCCGCGGTTCTTCTTGTGCTCGGACTGTCCGTCAGGCTTCTGCGTCCGGTCAGACCTGCGGAATCCGGAAAAAGCGCCGGAGCAGAACAGATCGATGATGCAGGCACACCGCTCGCGGCATTTGAAAAAAGGGACGAAGCGGCGTACGAGGCGGATGAAGCGCTCGTGGGCGCGGTAAATGACGCCGCATATGAAGAAGATACGTATGAAAACGCCGCAGAGGAAGCGGCGGAGGAAGATGCGGCGTATGAGACAGACGCTGCTGCCGGGGGTGAAGCCCTGTATGAGGCGGCAGCGGAGGAAGATGCGGCGGAGTCTGAAGAGGCCGCTTCGCCGGGGCGCCGTCCGGTGCTGATTGCAGGCGCGGCTGTTTTGCTGTGCCTCGTGCTGGCCGGGATCTTCATCCATGCATGGAGGAAGCGGCCCCCGAAACCGTAATCGCTTTTAATAGAATGGCCTGACTGTAAAGACGGAATATTGAACGAAATGACCGCAGCGGAGTTTGTGCAGCTTTCCGGGTTGCATGAATCCACTGCGGTTCGTTATACTTTGCTTACTCTTTCGGAAGAGCCAATCATGTCTGAAGGGGATCCGGCCGGATTCCCGGTTATCCATATTGATTATGACGGTAAGGAGGTGAGACGTCCATGGGGGAACTGCGCGCTTTTTGGCAGGAAGAAGACGGTGTGGCCGTAGTTGAGATCGTGCTGATCCTGCTCGTTCTGATCGCACTGGTGCTGGTTTTTAAACAGCAGATCACCAAGATTCTGAAGACACTTATGTCCAAGGTCTCGAAGCAGAGCAACAGCGTATGAGGCAGGCTGTTTTCAGCTGCCCGGGAAAGCGTATTCCCGGGCGGCGGACGAGAATCCGATCCGGAAGCGTCACGATCTATTTCTGTCTGATGATGGTGGTGCTGGTGTCCTTTTTCTGCGCTTCGATCCTGTCTGTCAAAGTCGCGGCCGGGCGGATGCAGGCGGCAAACAGCGTGGATCAGTCGATGTTTTCCCTGTTTGCCCGCTATGACCGGACCCTGCAGAGCCGCTATGACCTGTTTTTTCTGGACGCCGGGTCCGGAGGCGGCGGACCGGATCTGACAGCGTGCGTCACGCTCCTGGAGGAGGCGCTGGAATACGGCCTGAAACCGAACAAAGGGAGAGCGATACTCGGAGGCCGGAACCTTCTGAGGCTGAAGAGAAAAGGGAGCGCGGTCACCGCCTATACGCTTGCGACCGATGCCGGAGGGATTCCGTTTGAAGCGCAGGCAGTGCAGGCGGCCCGCACAAGCGGAACACTTGACGCCGTCTCGCTTTTGAAGGAAAAGCTCACGGTCCGGAAGGACATCGAGAGCAAAGGCAGGGAACTGCTCGAGGGCTCGTCCGACGCAAGCTACAGCGACGTGCAGGAAGCGGCGCGGGAAGCGGCGGAAGAAGCTGAGGAAGCTGAGGAAGCCGAAGCAGAGGGCGGAGATGACGGTGCGGAAGAGGCGGAAGTGTCTGTTCCGGAAGGGTTTATCAATCCGCTGCCCGTGCTCTACAGGCTGTACCGGAAGAAGGTGATGGATGTGGTCGTGCCGGATCCGGGCAGCATTTCTTCGGGGAAAGCGGACCGGAAAAAGCTGGTGTCCGGACGGTCTCTGGCGGGAGGCATGGGCGTGATCGATGCGACCGGCGCGTCTGACGGACTGAATGACCTGTATTACATCGCGTGGATCATCGGTCATTTCGGAAACTATGCGAATCCATGCAAAGAGAGTGTTCTCACTTATCAGATGGAATATCTCCTGAAGGGCAAGTACTCGGACAAAGACAATCTGACGGCCGTGGTCCGGGATCTGATGAAGGTGCGGCACGCCGCCAATGTGCTCTGTCTGTATACGGATGCGGAGAAGAGCTCCGAGCTTGACCTTCTTGCGTTTTTTATCGGAAGCGTGCTGTTCATACCGGCAGCTCAGCCGCTGATCAAGGCTGTCCTGGCCGTTTTGTGGGCATATGCGGAAAGTCTCGTGGATGTGCGTGCTCTTCTCGAGGGCAAGAAAGTCGCCCTCGTAAAAGACCGGGATTCGTGGCAGACCGACCCGGAGGATCTGGCCGCTGCGGGCGGTGAGATCGGCGGCCTCACAAGGGATATTCCGGGCGGCATCAGTTATGGTGAGTACCTCGGCACGATGATCCTTGTCATGCAGCGGAAAACGCTGACCGCCCGCGCCATGGATATGGTGGAGGCCACCGTGCGGGGCATGGGAAAGAAGGACTTCCGCCTCGACGCATGTATCGGAGCGATGGCGGTGGAGATCCGGATCGAATCCGAGGGGAAGGTGACATTTCCCGTAAAGGCGGAGCTGTCCTATATGGATCTGTAGAGAGCGGGAGGCCGGATCTTAGTTCCGGCCGTGTGATTTGGCATTTGAGAGGAGGGAAATGCGGATGCGCGGATCTGACTGCGGCAGGGAAGAAAAACAAAACCAGGTATGCCGGCCGCGCGGCCGGATCCGGCGCGCATCCCTTACGATTGAGTGCGCCGCCGTGCTGCCGGTGTTCTTTATGGTCTGTCTGACCGTCATCATCTTCATGGACGCCGTCCGGATTCAATCCGAACAGAACCTGAAGCTGTCAAACAAAGCGAGAAAACTCGCCGTCGCGGCTTCTCTTATGGGTGAGAAGGCGGAAGGAAACTGGATCGATATCGCGAAGACGTATCCGTTTGAATACCCGTTCCCGATTCTCGGCGTGCCGAAACTGAAGATCGCGCTGAGGGCCAGAGTGTATCCCTGGATCGGGAGCGCCGAAGGCATCGGCGGAAAGGGAAACGGGCAGGAGAACAGCGGCGAGCAGATGATCTATGTCACGGATAATAAAGAAGTGTATCACACGCATGCGGACTGCAGCCATCTGGACCTGACGGTGATCAGGACGGATATGGCCGGCCTGAAAACGCTGCGGAACGAATATGGCAGGAAGTACAGGAAGTGCAAAGGCTTCCCGAAGGATTACAGCGGCCCGGTCTATGTGACCGCAAAAGGAGATTACTACTATCCGTCAACGGAGTACGGCAGCCTGACCCGGCACGTCCACCTGGAAAAGCGGTCCGATCACGCGGATCTTCGAGAGTGCATGCGGTGCGCGGCAAAAGACAGGAAGGAGCATCACCATGCAGCCTGAGAGCGCAGCGGTGATCCTGTTTCTTGCAGGCGGTGCGCTGCAGGATCTGAGAAAGCGGGAGATCAGCCTTCTGTATATGGCCTTTTTTGCCGTGCCGGGGCTGTTCATGTCCCTTAGATGCGGGCGCGGGGCAGCCGATCTCCTTGCGGCCGTTCTGCCCGGCCTTTTGTGCGTCGCATGGAGCGTCGCCGGGCAGGGACAGATCGGGTGCGGCGACGGACTGGCCGCTGTCGTCATCGGCCTTTATCTGGGTGCGGCAGACGTGCTGGAGATCTGCCTCACGGGATTTGTTCTTGCCTCGATACCGGCGGGTGTGCTTTTCCTGAAAAACCGCAGAGGCCGCGATACACTGCCGTTCCTTCCCTTTCTTTTCGCCGGGAGCATTCTCGCCGCATTTTCCCGCATACTTTAGAGGTATCGATACGGACTGCCTGCGGCAACCGGGCATAAGGGATGCCTGAAGGAGCGTTTGAGTAAGGCGTTGAGGAGAGAAGCAGATGACGGACAAAGCGTGGCGGTCAAACACAAGAGGAAAGCTGAAAAGAGCGTCGCTTACGGTTGAAACGGCGCTGTTATCGCCGGTTCTCATCACATCCGTGCTGATGCTGCTGTATCTGGCTGCCCATGTGCACAACCGGACCTGCCTCTTTGCGGGCGCGGCCGAACAGGCCGTGAGCGGGCATGAGCAGGAGACGCCGCAGCTTTTCGCGCTTTCCGGGACGGACGTAAGCCGGTCTGACACGGAAAAAGAAAGAACGGTGGGGTATACCGGCGGGACCTTTTATCTTTCCGGCGAGCAGCTCTACAGCATCGATGAAAAGGCAGTATATAAAAAATATAAGCCGGTCAAGCGGATCCGCCAGCTTTCCGCCGCAAAGAGGCTGACAGGGAAACAGACGGGAGAATAAGCCATGGTCGTGGAATACAGGCGAGATCTTGAACATAACTACATGCTGATCCGGGAGGAGGCGCCGTGCACTGCCGATGCCTATGAACTCAGAACGCTGATGTCCAACCGCATACCCGGCCTTCTCACGATGGATTCGGACAGGATCAATGAAGTGACCTTTTACCGCTACGATATCACGTCCTGCCAGCCCTTCCAGGCGATCTGCGGGAGCGGCCGGCTCTCGGCGGAAATCCTGAGGGACCTCTATGTGCATCTGCTGGAGTCCCTGATGACGTTTGAGGACTATCTGCTGGACAGCTCGCACCTGCTGTTTGATCCGGGCTGTCTGTTCGTCCGGTGGGATGAGCGGACGCTCCAGCTGCCGTACGTCCCGTTTTACAACCGCGGCGTGAGGGAATCCATGATCGCGCTGACGGAAGAGATCCTGATGCAGGTCATGAGCGGCAGGCAGGATGCGATCGTGCTCTCGTGCCGGATCCTTCACAAGCTGCAGGAGAAAGACGTACAGCTGTCGGAGATCCGGCGCTTTCTCGAGGAGGACAGACAGGCGGCGCAATCGTCCGGGATCCGGACGGACGGAAAGGACCTGATGCCTGCGGGGTGCGGATCCGATGCTTTTGCGGCGGATGCGTTCAGGTCCGACGGCATCAGG
>CACXFK010000014.1 GCA_902766945.1 uncultured Lachnospiraceae bacterium
ACAAAGCCGCCTTCCCGCTATAACTCCGGATCGATCATATTGGCGATGGAAAATGCCGGCCAGCTGATCGAGGACGAAGAACTGCGCGAGCAGATCAAGGGATCCGGCATCGGCACGTCCGCGACGCGGGCGGAGATCCTGTCCAAGCTGGTGCGGATCGGGTACCTGAATCTGAACAAGAAAACACAGATCATCACACCGGAACTGCTCGGCGAGATGGTGTACGACGTGGTGGATCATTCGATCAAGCCGCTCCTCAACGCGGAACTGACCGCCAGCTGGGAAAAAGGGCTGACGGGCGTGGCGGAGGGAAGTATTTCCACTGCTGAGTATATGGAAAAGCTGGAAGGCTTTGTGGCGAGACGCACAAACGCCGTAAAAGGCCTCACCGGGGAGTCCGCCATGAAACAGTTCTATGCCGAAGCGGCGAAGTATTATAAAGGGAAATCGTCCTCCGGAAGCAGACGCGGCTCAGGCCGAAGACCCTCTGCAAAGAAGGACACAAAGGCAAAGCGCACTTAAAATGAGGGAAGCGCGCTTAAGAGAAAAAGGGAGGAACAGGGTATGACACAGACAGAGCAGATTAAAATCAAAGATCTTTTCACGCTGGACGAGACGATCGCAAAGGAGTACCTGGAAGGGTTTACCTATCCCTGGGAAGCACTTGCCGGCATCCATGATCTGATCCTTAGGATCGGTGAGACGCTGTCTCCGGAATTATATGATCATCCGTCTGAAGACGTCTGGATCGCAAAGTCTGCCACCGTATTCGATTCGGCCTATATCGGCGGCGCCTGCATTATCGGGGAAAATGCCCAGGTCCGCCACTGCGCGTTTATCCGCGGTGACGCGCTTGTCGGCAACGGCACAGTCGTCGGCAACTCCTGCGAGCTGAAAAATGTCATCCTGTTCAACAATTGCGAGGTGCCGCATTACAATTATGTCGGCGATTCGATTCTGGGCTTCCACGCCCATATGGGCGCCGGCTCGATCACGTCCAATATCAAAGCAGACCGGAAAAACATCATCGTAAAGGGTGAAGAGCAGTATGTGACAGGCCGCCGCAAGATCGGCGCGATCCTCGGGGATTATGCGGAAATCGGATGCAACGCGGTGCTCAATCCCGGCACGATCGTCGGACAGCACGCCCAGATTTATCCGACCACCTGCGTGCGCGGCGTGATCAAGTCGTATACGATCGTCCGGCAGGACGGCTCCCAGATCGCAAAGCACGAGGCATAAAGCATAAAGCATAAAACCGGCGGTTATCCCGCCGGCAGGAAGTATTTCATAAGCTGCATCCCAATATAAATCAGGATCAGATGCGCGGGATAGAACACGTAGAAAAAGTACTTGTTCTGTTTTCCGCGCTTCCCGTTGTATAGAAGCAGGAACGGGAAGGCAATCAGGACGTACGGCCACTCCCAGTACATCGCGACGGCTCCTCCCGCGCAGGCGAGAGGCTGGAAAAACCTGAGCACATAGAAAACAAGGATCAGGATCAGGCCTTTGTGACGGTAATCCGTGTTTAAATAATTGGCCAGATACATAAGCGCTGCCGCTTCGGCTGCCTGCATCACAAGCGCGATCCTGAAATCCGGAATCTTTTCTCCGATCACTTCCCAGAGCCACAGCATGATGATCCCGAGAAACAAGGTGAAATAAACGTTCTGATGAGCGGGATACCACAGGCGGCCCTGCAGGCCCAGATTAAACGGAATCTCGGAAATCAGCGCGAAGATGAAGAGCCGGCCTGCGTATTTCCTGCGGTCCCGTGTATACATAAAGCCCTGCACGAGGAGAAAGCAGTAGATCGGAAATGCCGTTCGGCCGATGCCGCGAAGCACCTTATAGAACTGATACAGCATGTATTCCGAGGTGCCCCTCTGCAGCGGGATGCGCGGCTTCAGGTAGCCCAGATACAGGATGGCTTTGGCGGAGTGGTCGATCAGCATCGTGATGACCGCGATCCATTTGAGAACGGATCCGCTCATGATTTTCATTTTTTCGGGTATTCGAATCGTTTCCATAGCGGATATTGTACACCATTTGACCGAAAAGGGAAATAAGTTGACAAACCGGAAATCTGCGTGAATAATATCAGTATATATTTTTTAAGGGAGGCCCTTTATTCATGAATACGTTCATCCTGTCGCTTCTTGTGGATAATACGTCCGGCGTCCTGTCAAGGATTGCGGGACTGTTTTCAAGAAGAGCCTATAATATCGAGTCCCTGACGGTCGGTGTGACAGCCGATCCGGCTTTTTCGCGCATGACGATTGTCAGCAGCGGCGACGACCTTGTCCTCAATCAGATCGTCGAGCAGCTCAGGAAGCAGGAAGATGTCCGGGACGTCAAGGTGCTTGACCGCGACAATTCCGTCGTGCGCGAAGAGATCCTGATCAAGGTGATGGCCGACGTCAAAAACCGCCGCGACGTGATCGCGATCGCGGATATATTCCGGGCCAATATCATCGATGTCCAGAAGGACTCCCTGATCATCGAGCTGACCGGCGGCCAGCCGAAGCTCAGGGCGCTCATCGATATGCTGAGTGACTATGAGATCGCCGAGATCGCCCGGACCGGCATCACAGGTCTGTCCAGAGGAACGGGCGACGTAGTCTATCTGTAAAGCGCGGCGGCAGCCGGATATGGGCGGCTGCGCTGTTTTATCAAGCAAGATAATTTATTTTTCAGAGAGGAGCAATTCATTATGGCACAGGCAAAGATCTTTTATCAGGAAGACTGCAATCCGTCGCTGCTCGAAGGGCAGAAGATCGCGATCATCGGCTACGGCTCTCAGGGCCACGCACACGCGCTGAATCTCAAGGACAGCGGCTATGACGTGATCATCGGCCTCTATGAAGGCAGCAAATCCTGGAAGCGCGCCGAAGAGCAGGGCCTTCAGGTCTTTACGGCTGCGGAAGCGGCAAAGCAGGCAGATATCATCATGATCCTGATCAACGACGAGCTTCAGGCCGCCATGTATAAAAAGGATATTGAACCGAACCTGAAAGAGGGCGATATGCTGATGTTCGCTCACGGCTTCAATATTCATTTCCAGCAGATTGTCCCGCCTTCATTCGTCGACGTCACGATGATTGCTCCGAAGGCCCCGGGCCACACAGTCCGCTCCGAATACCAGGCAGGCAAGGGCACGCCGATGCTCGTTGCCGTCGAGCAGGATGCAACCGGAAAAGCGCTTGACCGCGCTCTTGCATACGGCGCCGCGATCGGCGGGGCACGGGCAGGCATCCTTGAGACCACATTCCGTACCGAAACCGAGACAGACCTCTTTGGCGAGCAGGCCGTTCTTTGCGGCGGCATCGTGAAGCTGATGCAGACCGGCTTCGAGGTTCTGACGGAAGCCGGATACGATCCCAGAAACGCTTACTTCGAGTGCGTCCATGAGGTGAAGCTCATCGTGGACCTGATCTATGAGTCCGGATTTGCCGGCATGCGTTACTCGATCTCCAACACAGCCGAGTACGGCGACTACATCACCGGTCCGAAGATCATCACGGAAGACACAAAGAACGCGATGAGAAAGATCCTGGCCGACATCCAGGACGGCACCTTTGCGAAGGACTTCCTGCTTGAGATGAGCCCGGCCGGCGGCAAGGCGCATTTCAACGCGCTTCGCAGAAAAGCAGCCGAGCATCCGTCGGAAGTCGTCGGGAAGCAGATCCG
>CACXFK010000015.1 GCA_902766945.1 uncultured Lachnospiraceae bacterium
TCGATCTTCCGGTATGTGCTGACCAGTTTCCGGATCTTATTCTGCCTGTAAAATGGCTCGAGCCCGAAATACGTCACGATACCGATCACAACCAGTGCGAACACGATGACGGCGACCAGGATGACCGACAGCTCCGCGCGCATCGAACTCCGCTGTCTTTTTTTCATCATATCACTCTTCGTCCGTTGTGAACTTGTACCCCATACCCCAGATGGTCTTGATCAGATTGCCCTTCGCGCCCATCTTGCTGCGCAGCTTTTTGACATGCGTGTCAATCGTCCGGGCGTCGCCGAAATAGTCATAATTCCAGACAGCGTTCAGGATCTTCTCTCTTGAAAGCGCAATCCCTTTATTTTCAACGAAATAAGAAAGAAGCTCAAACTCCTTAAAGGACAGTTCAACCGGCGTCCCGTCGATCGTGACCAGATGGGCCGTCTTATCGATCTTGATGCCGGCCGCCTCCAGCACTTCCTCCGCAGAAGAAGCCCCTGAGCGCCTGAGAACCGCGTCGACGCGCGCAACCAGGATCTTCGGCGAGAACGGCTTGGAGATGTATTCGTCGACGCCGAGATTGAAGCCGAGCAGCTCGTCACGCTCGTCCCCGCGCGCGGTCAGCATGATAATCGGAACCTTGCTGTACTGACGGATCTCCCTGCAGACCTGCCATCCGTCCATCTTGGGCATCATGACGTCAAGAAGCACAAGCGCGATATCCTTCTCTTTGAAGAACAGATCGATCGCTTCCTCTCCGTCCTCTGCCTCGACCACCTGATACTCCTGCTTCTCAAGGAAATCCCTGACAAGCTTCCGCATCCGGCTCTCGTCATCCACAACAAGAATCTTTAACTTATCCATAGTTCCTCCTGATCACCATCAGCTCACATTTCTTTTCTTATACTTTATCTCACCTATTTGAATAATGTGTGAATCAATAGTCTTTTTTTGAAACGGAAATCAGACGAAATTCGTCTTCCGTGATCACCATCCCGGTCAGCTTAAACCCGAATACGCACCCAGTATCAAGGCAGATAAAGCCTCTGTCCGGAAGCGCAAGCACCTTGTCATACGGAAGCTCAAGCGGCTGTCCGTCCCCGGTAAACCAGACGGGACTGCGCATCGGCGTATGCCCTCCGATCCCGAGCTTGCGGCCTCTGTATTCGCCGTACGTCACGCCCCGGTCCCAAAGAAAGGTTTCCGGATCATTTTCTTCGGGATGATCGGACCTCAGTCCGGCATGAACCGCGATAAAGCGGTCTGTCTCCAGAAATAAAGGTGTATCCTTAAGGAGCGGCACTGCGTCCTTTGGAGTCAGACCGTGTCTTGCAAATGACTCGATCGTTTTCACCCCGCCGTTAAACGACCAGGGCAGCATCTTCCCGTTGTCCTCGGCGTAATCCAGAAGCAGCTGGTCATGATTTCCGCGAATCAGGGTAAACCGGTCGCCCATCTCCTCCTTAAGATGAAGGATCATGCTGAAAACCTCATACGAATGCTTTCCCCGGTCAAATAAATCCCCGAGAATAATCAGGTGGTCCAGACACCTGTCCAGCTCCGCTTTTTTGAGCAGTGCGCGGAATTCGAGCGAGCATCCGTGCACATCTGTCGTTATTATCGTTTTCAGCGTTTTGCCCTCATGCCGCACCGCGGCCCTGCAGATTCCGGCCAATTGGAAAATCAAGCCGGGTGTTCATCACGGTCTCCGATCTTCAACAGTCCCAGTATACCACACCGGTTCCTATGAAATGAACAGAACAGATCATTGTACAGAAATAAAAAATAAGGCAAAAAAATTCGCACCTGGAATGTCCGGAGTCTGCCTCCGTCATCCCCGGTGCGAACCGGAACATGATCTGAGAAATCACTTTCTGACGATCTTGCCCTTGAAGCCAGCCTTGCGAAGCTTCTTGGCGAGCTTTTTGAACTGCTTCTTTGTCATTGTCTTCTTGGAGACAGTGACCTTGGCCTTGGAAGAAAGACCCTTGAAGGCTCCCTTCGCAAATGTGTAGCTCTTAGCAGTCTTCTTGGGGCCATAGATCTTGATCTTAAGATTCTTGACCTTCGTGCCCTTGAAAGCGTTCTTCTTGACGTTAAGTTTGGACTTAACGTAAAGATTCGTCACCTTCGAGCCCTTGAAAGCGTTCTTATTGATCGTGACCTTCTTCTTGGAGGCGATGTACACCTTCTTGATTCTGCGGCCCTTCTTGCTGTCAAAGATGCCTTTCTTCTTGTTGCCAAGATTTGTAATGGCCACCTTCTTGTTCTTCTTGTTGCGAGCAACATGGAAGATGACAGTAGTCGCAGACTTGCCCTTCTTCTTGTTGGATGTGACCTTTACAACTGTAACGGCTTTCTTCGAAACAGTGGATGTAACAACTTTCTTGTTATGATCCTTTGTGTTCTTATCCGTGTACGTTGTTGCGGTCTTATCCGGTTTGACCGGGCTGTCTGCCGCACTGGCGGTGACGGCGCATCCGAAGATCATTGCCGCTGCCAGCACTGATGCAAGTACTCTTTTCATGCCCATTTCTCATTCACACCTCCTTTCCGGGAAAAACTTATATATAGAAACCTGTCAGAAAACAGGAATCTACCTCATTTCTTTTCGGCATAATACTTATCGGTGTAATACTTCTTTCCGTAATATTTGCCGTAGTATTTGCCATAATACTTATGATAATAGGCTCCCTTGCCGGCCCCTGCGCGGTTGAGCACGATGCCGAGAAGCGGGCAGCCCGCTCTTTCAAGCTGCGCCACGGAACTGCGGATGATCCCTTTCGGGGTTACGCCGCTTCGGACGGTCAGGATCGCGCCGTCGCAGAGATGCCCGACCCGTTCCGCGTCGGACACCAGTCCGAGAGGCGGTACGTCGAGGAAGACATAGCGGTACTCCGCAGCCAGATCATTTAAAAGGCCTGCGAACCGGTCGCTCTCGAGGAGCATCGACGGATTGATGATATTGTTGACATTCGGCAGCAGATCGCCGGCCGGCATGTCCGTACTCAAAATACAGTCGATCAGCTTCTTATTGTCTGAGAGATAATGGGATAATCCCCACAGTTCCTTTCCGTCTTCACGGGCGATCTTATAATTCTCGACCATGACGGATTTTCTCATGTCGGCATCGACCAGGATCGACTTCTCGCCGGCCAGTGCCATCTGGCGCCACAAACTCATGGCGACAAAGCTTTTTCCTTCGTTCGGTTCGGAGCTGATGATCATAATCTTGCGCACATCGCTGCCGAAAAAGCTGACATTGATGCGCAGACGGTTGATCGCCTCTTCTACCGAATAAGGCAGTTCGACCTTCGCACCGATTATCGCTTTCGTGTTCATGCTTGTTATCCTTTCTTGCTGATCAGCTCTTCTTTTTCCTGTGTCTTACTGATGACCGTCCCGAATCGGAATCCTTCTTCAGACCGGCTATGTCACCTTCCGGAATGACGGAAAGCGGCATGACGCCGAACATCTTCTCCACATCCTCGGCGGTCTTGATCGTATCATCCATCAGATACAGAAGCGTCAGAACCGCAAGCAATGCAATGAGGGCAAGCATCGCGCCGATGACCACATTTTTGGTCAGGGACGGTGAACTCTTGCCGGTCGGCAGCACCGCTTCTTCCGCGATGCTCGGGGTCGGCGCTTCCATCACCTTCGGAAGACGCTGCCTGGCCGTCCTTGCGATCTGGTTGGATATATTCATAGCCTCTGTCGGATCGGTGCTCGTCACGGCAATCTTGACAATACGCGTATTATTGACGACAGACAGATTGACCATGCCGCAGAGCTGCGCGTATGTATAATCAAGGTTCAGCTTCTCAATAACATCTTCAAGAACCGGTCTGCTCATCATCAGTTCAACGTAGTCCGAGGAGATCGAGGTACCCAGATTCAGGTCGGACAGATTGACGACGGAGTCACTGGATGCGGAAACCATGTACATCCTCGATGTGGCTGTGTATTTATTCGGCAGCATGGTTACCGTCACCGTACCTGCGATCACGGCCCCGACGACCACGGCCAGGATCAGCAGCGGGAGTTTGCTCAGATAATATCCGAACAGGTCGAGAAGATCGATTTCGATCTCCTGATCCTCAACTCTCGACGGGTTGCTCTGTGGATTCATAGCGGCTTATCTCCTTCTCTTCGTCCTCTGACCGGACTTCTTCTTCATCCGA
>CACXFK010000016.1 GCA_902766945.1 uncultured Lachnospiraceae bacterium
AAACTGCTGATACCCCTGCTGACGACATCATAACCGGTGCGTGGGCAGCTTCGAATGACACCGCTCTCACGGAAGAGGTCAAGGCTGTCTTTGAAAAGGGCCTCGAAGATCTTGTCGGCGTGAATTATGTCCCTGTCGCCTGCCTTGGTACGCAGGTGGTCGCAGGGACGAACTACTGCGTCCTCGCCCGCGCCACGGTCGTTTATCCCGATGCGAAGCCCTATTACACGTTCGTTTTCCTGTATGAAGACCTCAGCGGGGCAGTATCCCTTATGAACATCGCAAACGTCGGTCCCGAAGTCGCATCGGAAGATCTGACGGGCGGCTGGTCCGGCACCTATGACATCAGCATTCCGGAAGAACTGCGCGCTGCGCTGGAAGCCGAAGACGCCGCATATATCCCGGTCGCCCATCTCTATACGCAGCTCGTCGCCGGGACCAATCACTGCGTTCTTGTGAAGAAAGGAACCGGATACGCCCTGATCACTCTGTACAGAGACTTAGACGACAAGGTGGCCGTGACGGAAACCGAAGCACTTGATGTCTGGTCCCTTTGCGAATACGGCGTCGGCTGATTTCCACATCTCTCTATCCCCGAACTCTGCCCCGGAAGAGTTTTTCATTCACTCAGCGGATGTATGGACAATCTTTATAGAATATGACATACTGGATACGGATCATCTGAGGGCAATACGCCGCAGCGCATCGGATAGAAAGGGACGGGATCATTCCGGGATTTTCAAGGCTTCCACCATATCGATCTTCCGGTTTTTCCGCGCTACCATCCAGCCGACAACGAGGGAGACGCCGAAGGTCAGAAGAAAGGCGTACAGATAGGTAAACGGCCCGACCTCGACGGTCATCTCGTACTCCCCGGCGAGCGCGTCCATGAGGACTCTGATCACGAGCCATCCGAGCGGCGCGCCGATCAGGGATCCGATCACGGTGAGCCAGAGGTTCTGACCGATCAGCAGGCGGCCTATCTTTTTGTCCTTGAAGCCGATGACCTTGAGCGTCGCCATTTCCCGATACCGCTCGGTGCAGCTCATGACGCCGAGGTTGTAGAGCACCACCAGCCCGAGCACCGCCGCGGCGATCACCAGAAGCAGGAGCATGGTGTTCATGACCTCCATGAAGGTATCGAACGAGTCTATGATGCTCTGCTTCGTCTGCGTGCTCTGGATCCGGCTGTCCGGCGCGATATCGGTCCGGGCGGTGTAGATGGAATCGATGCGGTATTCGAAGCCAATGGAGTCGGCATAGTCGGCGGTCATGGCGATGCCCTTCACGAGGGAGCGGTGGATCGCTTCCACGCGGGCGGTATATTGCTTGTCGCTCCCGAAGGGGGAGAAGGTAAAGCGATCTCCCGGGGCAAGGCCGAACTCATCCGCGACGCGCTTGCAGAGATAGGCGCCGCCGTCCTCCAGATCGAACAGCTCTCCGTCCTCATCGATGAAGCGAAGCATATCGTGCGTGACCGAGTAGACCTCCAGGGCAAGGGGGCCGTCCCCGATCTGCACGCTGGACGACGCGCTCCAGTCGCCGCCCAGTTCCTCGGCCAATCCGCGGGCGTCTCCGTCCGAATCCGCGTCAAGGCTGATTTTCGACGCATACCGGAGCGCTTCCCCGTAATATCGGTCTACGAAGCGGTCGATGGTGTCCTTCATGCCGAAGCTGCCTACCATGAGCACCATGCAGCCGACGACGCCGAACAGCGTCATCAGGGTGCGGGTCTTATGGCGCAGGCTGTCGCGGAGATTCCACCGGAAGCCGAAGCCGAGGCGGTCCCAGAAGGAGAAGCGCTCGACGGCAAGCGCGCGCACTGCCTTCGGGGTATAAGGCCTGAGCGAATCCGCCGCCGTTCCTTTCAGCATAGCTTTGACCGACAGCCAGCCGATCCACAGCAGAAAGAGGTTGATGAGGACGAGCACGACCCACACGAAGCCGGGGGTATGGAGGGACCAGTCGGGCATATCGAAATAGGTGCCCATCGGACCTCCCGGATTCATAATGAACCACCCGATCCACCGGCCGAGCAAAAGTCCGAGCGCCGTTCCGAACAACCCGATTGTCAGGGCGTAGGAGGAATAGTGGAAGACGATCCGCCGGTCCCTGAACCCGAGAGCCTTGAGCGTCCCGATCTGCGTTTTTTCCGAGGCTGTCAGGCGGTGCATGGTCGTCACCATCGTCAGCGTTGCGATGGCAAGGAACAGTACCGGAAGCACGGACCCCATCGTCTTGCCCTCGCTGCTCTCGCCCTTCGCCTCGGCATAGGAGATTACCTCGTCCTTTGAGAGCACAAGCAGAGTCTTCCCGAGCGCATCTTCCGCGCGCTTCACAAACTCCGCCCGGGAGAGCGCAGAGACGGCGTTGATCTGCGTGTAGTACGCGGTCCCGAGGACCTTCTCGAGCAGCGCTGGGGAGATGTAGGCGTAGCCGTAGGTCGTGTAGTCCGGCATCAGTTGGGTTTCGTCCGGAACGCAGATCAGGTATTCCCCGGATTTGACAAGTCCCGTGACGTTCCCTTCGATCTCCAGCCCGCGGAAGGTCAGAGAAAGGCTGCTGCCGAGGGAGAGCCCGTTTTCCTCCGCGTACCGGTCCGAGAGCCAGATCCCGTCCGCGCTGTCCGGATCATAGGCCGCGCCCTCTGTCACGAGGAAGGAGGAGACCTTGTTGTTTTTCTCGAGCACGTTGACGGCCACGATGTCTCCGTCGTCCGCGGAGGCGTTGATTGTGAGCACACGGCTCGCCCGTTCCACGCCGGAAACCGCCTCCACTGCCGCCCGGTCCTCTTCCGTGAAGCCCGTCTCCGAAACGATGCGGTAATCCGCCATCCCCGTGTCCCGGAAAAAGCTCCCGGTGTCCGTCTCGATGGTGTACCATTCCATGTTGAAGCCGACGAAGACGCCGATCCCGAGGGCGATCATGACGATCATCGAAATGAACTGTGCCCGGTAGCGTCCCATCGTGCGGAAGAGCTTTCGCGTAAGCATCACCAGTCCACCTCTTCCACCGCCGCGGGTTCCGCGTTGTCCTCAACGGAGACAACCTTCCCGTTTTTCACCCGGATCACCGTGTCCGCGATCCGCGCGATGTTCTGGTTGTGCGTGACGATCACGATGGTCTTGCCGCGCTTCTTCGCCATCTCCAAGAGCACCCGGAGCACGGAGACCCCGGTTTCCGAATCGAGCGCGCCGGTCGGCTCGTCGCAGAGCAGGATCTCGGGATTCTTTGCCAGCGCCCGGGCGATGGACACCCGCTGCTGCTCACCTCCGGACAACTCCGCCGGGAACTTCTTTTCATGCCCTTCGAGGCCCACGTCGCGGAGCATTTCACGCGCATCGAGCGCTTTTGGGGCGATCTCCTTTACGAGGGCGACGTTTTCGAGAACGGTCAGCGTCGGGATCAGGTTGTAGGACTGAAAAACGAAGCCGACCTTCGCCGCGCGGTACTCGGCAAGTTCGTCGCGGCTTAATCCGGAAATGTCCTGCCCGTCCACGGTGATGGTTCCTTCCGTGGGGCTGTCGAGGCCGCCCAGCAGATTGAGCAGCGTGCTTTTTCCCGCTCCGCTCGGACCGAGAATGACGATCATTTTTCCGCGCTCGAGCGACAGATTCACA
>CACXFK010000017.1 GCA_902766945.1 uncultured Lachnospiraceae bacterium
CGGTTTTTGTATCGACTGCCTGCTTGGCGATCCGCACAGCCTGCCGCATCCGGTGGTCCTGATCGGAAAGCTGATCACGGCGCTGGAGACCCGGCTGCGCGCATATTTTCCGAAGGATGCGGACGGGGAGCGGAAAGCCGGCGCCGTTTTGTGGGTGATCACCGCAGGGGCGTCGTTCTTAGTGCCGCTGATCTTACTTCTCGCGCTGCAGCGGGTTTCATACTGGCTGGCCTTGATCGTGGAATGCATCATGTGCTGGCAGATCTTCGCGGCGAAATCGCTGATGGACGAGAGCATGAAGGTGTTTCGGGCGCTGAAGAACGGAGATCTTATAGAAGCCCGCAGAGCGGTCTCGATGATCGTCGGAAGAGATACGGAAGAGCTGGATGAAGCCGGTGTTGTGAGGGCTGCGATCGAGACCGTGGCGGAAAACACGTCGGACGGCGTCATTGCCCCGCTTTTTTATATGATGATCGGCGGCGCGCCGCTGGGCTTCTTCTATAAAGCCGTGAACACGATGGATTCAATGCTCGGTTATATCGATCCGCCCTATACGTATATCGGGTACGTGCCGGCCAGGGCGGATGATGTCCTGAACTATATCCCGTCCAGACTGTCCGCTCTTTTCATGCTGGCTGCGGGAAAACTCCTGAGACTGGATGTGTCAAACGGCGTTCGGATCTGGAAACGGGACCGCTGCCGGCACACGAGTCCGAACTCGGCTCAGACGGAATCAGCGTGCGCTGGACTTCTGGGCGTGGAGCTGGGCGGCGTCTCGACCTATCGCGGCGTGACGCATCGGAAGCCCTGCATCGGGACCCCGATTCGTCCGGTCCGGGCGGAGGACATCCCGCGGACCTGCGGTTTGATGTATACGGTGACCCTGCTGGCGCTTATTCTATTCAGTGTGATCAGGTGGTGGATCCTGCCGGTTTAAAACGCGCACAAGCAGTTCCCGCGCGGGTTTTCTTCGGGAATCGAGCATATGGCATGGCCTCATAGAACGCGGACAAAGGGAGAGGATGATGAACTACGGATCAGTGAACCCGCACGGCGGAGACACGTACGGGATGCGTGAAATGGAGAGGAACGGGAGATCGCTCCTCGATTTCTCTGTCAATCTGAATCCGCTCGGCATCCCGGACGGAGTCCTTGCGGCCATGAGAGAGGCCTTGCCGCTGGCCGGCAGCTACCCGGACCCGTATTGCAGGGAACTGGTGAAAGCGATCGCGGACCATGAGGAAATGCCGCAGGACTTCATTTTGTGCGGAAATGGCGCTTCCGAACTGATCTACGCATTTTGTGCCGCCGTGCGGCCTCAGAGCGCAGCGGAAGCGGTGCCGACGTTTTCCGAATATGCATCCGCGCTGTCGGCCGCGTCCGGGATCACCCCCGCCCGCTATGCGCTTCGGAAGGAAAACGGATTTCGGCTGGACGCAGGCATCCTGGACTTCCTGGCATCAGCAAAGCCGGAGGTGCTGTTCCTCTGCAATCCGAACAACCCGAACGGGCTGCTGATCCGGCCTGACCTGCTGCGCGAGATTGCGGATATGTGCGGGAGAAACGGCACGCGTCTCTTTCTGGACGAGTGTTTTCTGGATCTTTCGGACGGCGGGTGGTCCATGAAAGAGGCGCTCGCGGACCATCCGGGCCTCATCATTTTAAAAGCGATGACGAAAAACTATGCCCTTGCCGGCGTGCGGCTCGGGTACTGTCTCAGCGCGGACAGGGAGCTGCTCGGCAAAATGGCGGCCGCTGCGCAGCCCTGGAATGTCTCGGTGATCGCGCAGGCGGCGGGGATCGCGGCGCTGAAAGAGACCGCATACCTAAGGAAGGCCGGAGCGGTGATCCGGGAAGGCCGCGGCGCGCTGTATGAAGCCCTGACCGAAGCCGGTCTTCTTGTGTATCCGTCCGACGCCAATTTCCTTCTCTTCAGAGGGCCGTCCGGCCTTGATGAGCGGCTCAGAGAGCGGGGCATCCTGATTCGGAACTGTTCGAACTATGAGGGGCTTGGAGACGGCTGGTACAGAACGGCGGTCAGGCTGAAGGAGGAAAATGAGATCCTGATCCGGGAAATACGGGAGAATCATCTATGGCGAAAACAATCATGATCCAGGGAACGATGTCGAGCGCGGGCAAGAGCCTGATCGCGGCGGCGCTCTGCCGCATCTTCAGGCAGGACGGTTTCCGGACGGCACCGTTCAAGAGCCAGAACATGGCTCTCAATTCCTATATCACAAAAGACGGACTTGAGATGGGCAGGGCCCAGGTGATGCAGGCGGAGGCCGCGATGACCGAGCCGGACGTCCGGATGAATCCGATCCTACTGAAGCCCACGTCGGATGTCGGAAGCCAGGTGATCGTAAACGGAAAGGTTCTCGGCAATATGCGCGCGGCCGAGTATTACCGGCGGAAGCGCGAACTGATGCCGGTGATCAGGGAAGCGTTTGACAGTCTGGCGGGCGAATATGACATCGTGGTCATCGAAGGCGCGGGCAGTCCCGCCGAGATCAATTTGAGAGAAGACGATATCGTCAATATGGGGCTCGCGCAGATGGTCGACGCCCCGGTTCTGCTGGTCGGGGACATTGACCGGGGAGGGGTGTTCGCCCAGCTCTACGGAACGACGGCTCTTCTCAGCAGGGAAGAGCAGGAACGCGTCAAGGGACTGATTATCAATAAATTCCGCGGCGACCCTGCGATCCTTGCACCGGGTCTCAGGGAGCTGGAAGCCTTGTGCCATGCTCCGGTTCTCGGCGTCGTGCCGTATCTTCATGTCAAACTGGACGATGAGGACAGCCTGTCCGGGCGGTTTGAGCGGAGGACAAAGCGAGGGCTGATCGACATAGCGGTCATCCGCCTTCCGAGGATTTCAAATTTTACGGACTTCGGGCCTTTTGAGCAGTATGAGCAGGTTTCGGTCCGCTATATCACGTCGCCGGACGAACTGCACGACCCGGATCTCATCATCCTTCCGGGAACCAAGAGCACGATCGCCGATCTCATGTGGCTCAGGCAGTGCGGACTTGAGGCCGCCATTTTCAAGGGAGTGTCCGCAGGAAAGCCGCTCTTTAGCATCTGCGGCGGGTTCCAGATGCTCGGCAGGCGCATCGCGGATCCGGACCGGACCGAGGCGGCCGATGTGACGGAGATCGCCGGGATGGGGCTGTTAGATATGGAGACCGTTTTTGACGGCCATAAGATTCAGAAGCAGACGGGCGGCGTCGCCGAAGGCGTTCAGGGAATCTTCGAAGATCTGAACGGGCGGACCTGCTCAGGATATGAGATTCATATGGGACGGAGCGGAACCGGCCTGCCGCTCATAACAAGCCGCGGCAATGTCTATGGGACGTATCTGCACGGGATTTTTGACGCGGACGGGATTGCGGACGCGGTGCTTCGGGCTCTCTGCCGCATGCGGGGCCTCGACCCGGAGAAACTGGGCACCTGCAGTGCGGCCGCCTCAAAAGAGCGGGAATACGATACGCTGGCGGACGCGGTGCGCTCGAGCCTTGATCTGGACGCCGTGTACCGGATTCTTTCCTGAAGAAAAACGGAGCGCATCAGGCCGCGATTGACAGAATGATCTGCATACACTACAATGTCCTCCGATGAGATGGCAGGAGGGTTTTTCCGTCCAGACGGACTGATAAAAGAAGGTCGGCGGAAAGCTGAGGAAACAGGTTAAGAAGAGGGACGAAAATGGGAAAGATTAATCTGCAGATGTATTCCTTTAACGACGGCAAACATAACGACAGCCGCGCGAATCTGCGCACGGCCGCGGAACTTGGATATGACGGAGTGGAGCTTTTCGGTCCGAACTTCGAGATCCCGGCGGAGGAGATGAAGGCGCTGACGCAAGAACTCGGACTGTCCGTCGTCTCCATGCATGTGCCGAACAAAGCCATGATTCCGGAACTGGCGCCGTACGCGGCGGCGGTCGGGGCTCATTTTGTCGGGCTGGGCATCGAACCGATGCTGAATGATGATGAGGTTCATCGCTGGGCAAGAGAACTCAATGAGCTCGGAGCGGTCTGCAAAAAACATGGTTGCATGATGATTTATCACAATCATACCCAGGAATTCGGACCGTGCGGGGATGTCCGCGTGATCGACGTGCTGATGCGGGAGACGGATCCGGAACTCGTCGGCTTTGAGCTGGACGCCGGGTGGTGCGCGGCGGCCGGATTTGATCCGATCGAATTTGTCCGGGAATACAACGGGCGCGTGAAGCTCATCCACGTCAAGGAGAGCAGCGAGGTACTCGGCCCGATGGAGCCGATCGATGTCTCCGGATTTGAGATCGTGGACGGAAAGCCGGTCTTCCCGAAAGAGATTCAGGAGATGCTGGAAAAGGCTGACCGCATCAACTGCGCGGCCTGTGAGGGCCTGGTTGACTGGGCGAAAATGAAGGAGGCCGGCGACGCGTGCGGATGCGAGGCCTATATCGTCGAGCGCGAGTACTCCGAGGGAGACCGCGTCGAGGAATTAAAACGTGACATCGAGCGCTATCGTGAAGTGCTCTGATTGATACCGGCAGATCAAAACCCCGGCGGAGTTCATCCGCCGGGGTTTATTGTGACTTCGTCTTTTTATTTTGCTTTCAGAATGCGGTCCGCGGTAACGGTGACTTCTCCGCCCTGCGGATCCGTAGACAGAGAATATCTCACTCCGGTGCCCAGATACAGAATACCGGGTATTTGCCCTTTTTTCAGTGTCTTCAGCACATAGGTTTTCTTGTTCTTGAATTTATATTCCTTGATCTGCCAGGCTTTCTTGCTTTTGTTGTATGCGCCGTAAACGAACCATTTTGCCATGGTATCGTAGCTGCCTCCGGAAGCATATCCCCACGGAATCGCTTTTTTGACAAGGAGTGTCGTCTTCCCTTTTTTCTTGTCAAAGAGTTTCAGCGTATACGTGGCATTCTTCTTTGTTTTCAGCTCTGTCCGGCCTTCCGAAATGACCAGGTAACGGGAAGGCGAAGCGGCGTTGAAGCAAAGGAAATTCTTCTTTTCGGTTTTGAATTTTTTCGTTTTCGGATTGTAGCTGTACAGCACCGGAGCTCCGTATTTCATGGTTCTTCCGAGCAGCCAGATCTTGTTGCCAAAAAATCCGTGGAACTCGTAATAACGGCCATTTGGTGCTTTCAGCTTTTTGATCACTTTTGTTGCCGCCGTCTTGATGTCCAGAGACATGAGGACGTTTGACTGCAGGAAGTATAAGGTCTTTCCGTCCGTGGCAAAGCTGCCGCTCAGTTCTGCTCCTTCAATGAGCGTCTTGAAATTTTTCTTTGAGGACGTCTTTGACATCTCGATTTTCATGCCTGTTAATGCAAATGTTTCTTCATCAAGAACCATCATGGACCGGAACCAGGCACCGCCGGCTTTGACGGCCGGCATATCAGCCCACTGATTCGTCTTCACCGATGCGGCCGCATGCACGCCGACGGCCGACATGAGCAGCGCAAAAACCATAGCCGCCAGGCATAAAGAAATTCGTTTCCATCCCTTTTTCATGATAGTCCTCCCTTGCTCTTTGCAGAAGCTCTGCAGTACGTGAGTCGTTCTAATTTAAAAGTCTCCTGCCGGTCTCATGCCGGCAGGAGTGAAGTTAGAAAACGATGCATATTTATTATAAATAGTCCTTACAATAATGTAAAGGTAAGATAGCAAGCGAAACGATCACGGCCGCTTAGTCCGATCCGGTCACGATCAGAATGAGTACACCTCAACCATGACCATCTGCGGCATGGGGCCGAAGCGGAGAGACATCTTCTCGTCGCCGTTCAGGACGCGGGCTCTCTTCCACTCGCCGTTCTCGAGCGTGCCTTCTTCCAGGCGGAGGATATCCACCTGCTCATTCCGGCCGGGCTTGACGCGGAAATTCATAGCGCAGGAGACACCTGTGATGAGGAATTTCCCGTTTCCGAGTTCAATCACGACGCCGGCTCCGAGCGGCTTGGCGCTCTGCTTCGGATCATAAGCGACCGCGATGTCATAGTCTTCGAAGCGGAGGAAGGTGCCGTAATCCAGATCGCCGTGGCGGACGAAAGCCTTGAGATGGTCTGTTCCGCGGTATTCGCGATACAGCGGATCCATCCGGTCGATCAGGTCATAGGCTTTGGCAAGATAATCCTTGCTCCCTCTTGTGTCAAATGCAGACGGATCGATGTTGAGCGCGATCATGACTTCCATCGGCGGCTGGTCGACTTCCGACGGATCCAGCGCGAGTTCTTCAATGCCGAAGGGCGAGAAGCAGATCGCGTCTTTGGCTGCGTAAGCATACAGCGCGTAGGAAGCGGCGACGGCGTCCTTGCGGACTTCCGGGATGAAGAGCGGATTGCCATTTACCGCAAATGAATCAAAGACATCCGCGCAGTACGGAACATAGATGTCCGGTCCGAACGCGAAGAGTGAAGGAGCGGCCGCGCGCCAGACGCCGTGCATGCTCTCGACCGGTCCGCCGGACGGATAGGAGCCCGGATACCACGGATACTGCTTCAGCCATGCATTGGCGTAGCAGGGAAGCGGGTATTCCTTGCGGCCGGCGGATGCGATCTTTTCGACCGCTTTCGCGAAATTCCAGGCCATAAATGTTTCAGCGGCGTCCTCTCCGAATACTTCCGCCCATGTGCCTTCGCCGGCACCCAGTTCGGCGGGTACTGCTTCCGCGAAAGCTTTCTGCGCAGCCGGGCTGTAATCTCTGTCCGTACCCAGGAGGCCGATTTCATTTTCAACCTGCATGACGATGACGGTGCTTTCCTGCTCGTCGAACTCACGGATATGCTTCATGAGCGCGGTGAACGCTGCGGCGTCTTTCTCCACGGCTGCCTGGCAGAGCGGGGAAATCGTGGTCATCTTTTCGCCGTTGACCTTTTCAGCTCTGAAATAGGTTTCCGTATTGCGCTTGATCCAGGCGGGGACATACATGGACTCAGCATTTTTCCAAAGACCGAACCAGAGCAGGATCAGCTTCAGTCCCTCTTTGCGTGCGCCTTCGATGAGCGAATCGACGCTGCGGAAATCATAGCAGCCTTCCTCGGCCTCGATGAGTTCCCAGTAAACCGGCGAAATGACGCTGTTCATGTTTAGGCCGCGGAGGGCCGGCCAGACATGCGCATCCATGTAAGCGGGATCAGATGCACTGGAGTTGTGAATCTCGCCGCTGCGGCAGAAAAACGGACGGTCATGGACGTACAGGGTGGGAATGCCTTTTTCATCCTTGCGGACACATGGAATGCTCATTTTGTTTCTCCTTTCTTGTGAACAGATGAGTATGTTGATTGTATTGAAAAGCCTGTATTTTTTTCTGTACATGTGATCTATCTACTATTATACTGAA
>CACXFK010000018.1 GCA_902766945.1 uncultured Lachnospiraceae bacterium
GGATGAATCGCCTCCGATACTTCGTCCGGGCGTTTGTTACCGGCGCCCGCATCGGAATCCGTATTCGCAGATGCATCCGCCGTACCTTCGCTTCCGGAAGCCGATGCATGTTCATCGCTGATAAAGGAACGTCTCCTCGCTCCGCGCCGCATCTCGGCCTTTTCCAGCGCCCGCTTTTCGATGCGGCGGTTGATGCGCGTCTGCCGGATCGTGATGATCAGATACACGAGCAGTCTGTAGATGAGCAGGATGACGAGCGCGGCAAGACACAGCCAGATCAGAGGATAGTTCCTCTTGAAGTAGGCGATGATGCCGGTCGCGACCATCGCGATGACAAAGATCTGGCGCAGCACATGCGCGACCCTGCCGTTGAAAAACAGCACGACAAGAAAGACAAAAAGCGCCAGAACCAGATAGACAAGATACGGGCCGGTCAAAAGCTCGCGGATATAATCAGGGAGCTGGGTGACGGCATTCATGATTCGCTGCATAGAAAGCCTCCGTAAGATCCTGCTCTGACCGCACAGAAGTGCGGATGCAAAGTCGAAAAACCACAACATCTGACCGCACAGAAGTGCGGATACAAAGCCGAAAGTTTACAACATCCTATCACAAGCGCGGAATAAAATCCAGTCCGTATCGCACTACCCAAATGCCGCAAGCTGTGTTAAGATTACTTGATAGGCGCGCGTCCCGCGGGATGGCGCGGCTTATGCAAAGGGAGGACACAGATGGAAAACGAAAAAGACGCAGTCGTATCGCGCAATTTTATCGAGAACATCATTGACCATGATCTGGCGGAAGGAACCTATGACAAAATCTGCACGCGTTTCCCGCCGGAACCGAACGGATACCTGCATATCGGACACGCCAAGTCGATCATCCTGAATTCCGGACTGGCGAAGGAATATAACGGTACGTTTAATCTGCGCTTTGACGATACCAATGCCGCAAAGGAAAAGGTCGAATTTGTCGAATCCATCAAAGAGGACGTGGAATGGCTCGGGGCGGATTTCGGCGACCGCTGCTACTTTGCTTCCGATTATTTTGAGACGATGTATGAAAAGGCCGTTCTGCTCATCAGGAAAGGCCTGGCTTACGTGAGCGACCTGTCGGCGGATCAGATCCGCGAAACGCGCGGCACGCTGACCGAGCCCGGGACCAACGACCCGAACAGGGAGCGCCCCATTGAAGAAAATCTTCGCCTCTTTGAGGAAATGCGCGGCGGAAAATACGGCGACGGCGAGATGGTGCTTCGCGCGAAGATCGATATGAGCGCGCCGAACATCAATATGCGGGATCCGATCCTGTACCGGGTGGCGCACATCCATCATCACAACACCGGCGATAAATGGTGCATCTATCCGATGTATGATTTTGCACATCCGCTCGAGGACGCGATCGAAGGCGTCACGCACTCGATCTGTACGCTGGAATTCGAAGATCACCGCCCGCTCTATAACTGGGTAGTGGAACATACCGACTGGGAGCATCCGCCCAAGCAGATTGAATTTGCCAAGATGTACCTCACCAATGTGGTGACCGGCAAGCGCTATATCAAGAAGCTGGTCGAAGAAGGCATCGTCGACGGATGGGATGATCCGCGCCTCGTGACGATCGCGGCCCTGCGCCGGCGCGGCTTTACACCGGAATCGATCCGGATGTTCATCGAGCTGAGCGGCGTGTCGAAGTCCAATTCGTCCAGTGATTACGCGATGCTGGAATACTGCATCCGTGAGGATCTGAAGATGAAGAAAGCCCGCATGATGGCGGTGCTTCATCCGCTGAAGCTGATCATCGACAATTACCCGGAAGGGGAGTCGGAGATGCTGACGGCCGACAACAACCTTGAAAACCCGGAACTCGGGACGCGGCAGATTCCGTTCGGGCGCGAGCTGTACATCGAGCAGGAGGATTTCATGGAAAATCCCGTGCCGAAGTACAAGAGACTCTATCCGGGAAATGAAGTCCGCCTGATGCATGCCTATTTTGTAAAATGCGTCGGTGTCGACAAAGACGAGAACGGACAGATCACAGCCGTTCACTGCACGTACGATCCGGAGACAAAAGCAGGATCGGGCTTTACGGGACGCAAGGTAAAAGGGACGATTCACTGGGTTCCGGCCCGTGAGGCATTCCGCGCAACGGTCCGTCTGTATGAAAACCTGATCGACGAGTCGAAGGGCGTTTACAACGAGGACAACTCGCTGAACCTCAATCCGAACTCTCTGACGATCGTGGAAGGGGCTGCGCTCGAGCCGTCGCTCCGGGACGCAAAGCCGGGAGACAGCTTCCAGTTTGTGCGGAACGGGTATTACGCGGTGGACAGCCGCGATTCCAAAGACGGCGCGCCGGTCTTCAACCGTATCGTCACTATGAAGAGTTCCTTCAAGCTGCCGGCTCAGTCATGAAGGTAAAAGCCTGTATATTTGACCTGGACGGGACGGTTCTCTACACGCTGGAATCCATCGCCCTGGCCGGGAACAGGATGCTCGAGTCCATGGGATACGCAGGAAGGCCGGTGGAAGAGTACCGCTATTACTGCGGCGACGGATCGGACAACCTTGTGAAGAGAGTGCTCGGCGTATCGGAGGGCCTGATCCCTGTATCGGTCCTTGAGGATGAGTCCGCCGACTGGACGCGGATCACGGAAGCGCTTCCGTACAGCAGGGAGCGCATCGAGGCCGGCTCCGCCCTGAACCGCCGTTTTCTTGCCGAGCAGCCGCTCTACAGGGTTCATCCTTACGAGGGCATGCCGGAAGCGCTCTCCGCGCTGAAAGAGATGGGGCTGCGCCTGGCGGTTTTCTCAAATAAACCGGATGCCTCCGCCAAAGCCGCGATCAAAGGCGCATACGGCGGCCTGTTTGACCACGTGCAGGGGCAGACGGAGGGCATCCCGATCAAACCGGATCCGGCAGGCGCGCTTCTGACTGCGGAGGCCCTTCGCGCGGACCCGTCGGAATGCGTGTATTTCGGCGATACCTGGACGGATATGCGGACCGGGAAATCGGCCGGTATGTATACGGCCGGCGTTCTCTGGGGGTACCGACCGGCTGCGGAACTTTTGGCAAATGGAGCGGACGCGCTGGTCAGGAGCCCGGATGAGATTCCGGATCTGATCCGGCGGCTGTCACGGGTTCGGACCGGATAAAAGAATCGGAGGTTGATGAAAAATGGCTTATTCGGATGTATGTCTGGACGTGTTCCTCAAAAACCAGGGCCGGCTGTTTGACGAACCGGTCGCGGAGACAAGAGAAGAAGCGGCAGAGGTACTCGAGGACTGCATGGCGCAGGTGCTGCCGACGATCAAAGCCGTGAGGAAGTGGCTTGATGAGTCCGGCATGGATGTCACCGGGCTTACCGACGAGGAGATCAGGGACCAGGCCGAGGTCTTCCCTCTCCCGGACGGCAGTTTTCTTATTGTGGAAGGGTAATACAGCTATGAAGTATGATGTGATTATTATAGGCGCCGGTCCGGGCGGCATTTTCTCCGCTTATGAACTGATGAAGAAGAGGCCGGATCTCAGCGTAGCCGTATATGAGGCAGGCTATCCGCTGGAAAAGCGGAAATGTCCGATTGACGGGGACAAGGTCAAGACCTGCATCCGCTGCAAAACCTGTGCGATTATGAACGGGTTCGGCGGCGCCGGTGCGTTTTCGGACGGCAAGTACAATATCACAAACGATTTCGGCGGGACGCTGTACGAACACATCGGACGCCGTGAAGCGCTGGACCTGATGCGCTACGTCGACGACATCAATGTGTCGCACGGCGGAGAAGGCACCCAGATGTATTCGACAACCGGCAGTGAGTTCAAGAAGCTCTGCATGCAGAACAAACTGACGCTGCTGGATGCCTCTGTCCGGCATCTCGGGACGGATATCAATTATGTGGTGCTCCAGAATCTCTATAAGGAGATGAAGGATCACGTCACATTTTTCTTCAATACGCCGGTCCGGCATCTGGAGACGCTGGAAAATGGCGGCTTCCGGATCCTGACCGACGACGGGGAAGCCGAGTGCGGCCGATGCATCGTCTCCGTCGGCAGAAGCGGCAGCAAGTGGATGGAGACCGTCTGCAGGGAACTTGAGATCCCGACCAGCTCCAACCGCGTCGATCTGGGCGTCCGCGTCGAGCTGCCCGCGGTGATCTTCTCGCATCTGACGGATCAGCTGTACGAGAGCAAGATCGTATACCGCACCGAGAAGTTCGAGGACAGTGTCCGGACCTTCTGTATGAATCCGCACGGCATCGTCGTCAATGAAAATACGAACGGCATCGTGACCGTGAACGGACACAGTTTCGAGGATCCGTCCAAAAAGACGGACAACACCAATTTCGCCCTGCTCGTGGCGAAGCATTTTTCCGAGCCGTTTAAAGACAGCAACGGATACGGCGAGAGCATCGCCAGACTTTCCAATATGCTTGGCGGCGGCGTCATCGTCCAGCGGTTCGGCGATCTGGAGAGAGGCCGGAGGAGCAACGAGAAGCGCATCCTGGAAGGCACGGTACAGCCGACTCTTGCCGCGACTCCCGGCGATCTGTCGCTCGTCCTTCCGAAACGGATCCTGGACGGCATCGTCGAGATGATTTATGCGCTCGACAAGATCGCGCCGGGCACGGCCAATGACGACACGCTGCTTTACGGCGTGGA
This sequence comes from uncultured Lachnospiraceae bacterium, assembly GCA_902766945.1. Taxonomy (GTDB): domain Bacteria; phylum Bacillota; class Clostridia; order Lachnospirales; family Lachnospiraceae; genus Chordicoccus. The sequence continues at coordinate 4,656 of CACXFK010000018.1, forward strand.
GGTCAAGTTCTACAACATGGAAGTGAAGCTGGACGAAAACCTGGAATCAAGCTGTCCGGGACTGTACATCATCGGCGACGGCAGCGGCGTGACTCATTCGCTCTCGCACGCGTCGGCGAGCGGTGTTTTTGTGGCCCGCCGGATCGCTTCAGGGAGATAATCCCTGCCGGAGGATTTCTGGAAATGCATGGCCTCGCCTACCGTCAGGCCGTCCGGCTCCGTGCGGGGCACGATATCCGCGATCCGAAGCACGGGGGTGGGCCTGTCATTTGAGATGCATTTGCCGAACACAACAAAGCGCATCGAAGCGTCCGACGTGCAGGTCGTGAGGATCACCGTGTGGTCTGATTCGCTGAGCGGCACGTCGGTTTTTATATCTGATTTCGCTTTCCAGCGTTCCTGCCAGTTCAGGAACTCGGGCCCGTGCCAGTCATAGACCAGGTAGACGTCCGATCCGGCTTCCGTAAAGAACATGGAAAAGATCTTGTAGGTATAATTTCCGGAAGGCGTGAGGATATAAAAGTACGGATCCTTCGCGTAGGCCTCTTCGGAATCCAGGAATTTGAGCGCGCCGAACATCGTCCCGTCCGCCATATTGTGGCCGTAGAGGATCGTGTCGGGATCGGCGAAATCGGTATGATTCAGCTGTTCCATAAAAATGGAGCCGCGGAATTCCTCTTCACCGAGGTCATTCCGGTGCAGATAATAGTCGTTATCTCCGCTGTACAGGATCGGATAGCTGATATGGGGCATCGCGCCGACATACAGCCACCCGATGATATCCGGGTTCCGCGCGGCCATCCCGTCCCAGTCGACGGAGACGGGCGCTTCCGGACAGGCGCTGTCCTCCCCGGCTGCGGCGCGGGGAACGGCAAGCGTGAGGGCAAGAGCGCAGAGAACCGCCGCCCGGAAACGGGCAGGTCTTATTGAGCATATGTTTCTGAGAAAATCGGTCCACATAAAGATATCTCCGGCAGGCACGATCAGGATTGAGGCAGACCGGCATCAGGACGCCTTATATCAAGAGTAACGCAAACCGGGCCGGCGGGCAAGATGAGGATTGCGGAGGCGCCTCTTACGATACGGGAACAGGCGTCTCATCACAGGAGAATAAAAAAGAAACGCATGAAAAGGAGGTCAGATGGAACAGTTCAGCCCAGTAAAAGAAGGAAAAGTCAGGGAAATCTATGATACCGGAGCACACCTTGTCATGGTTGCGACGGATCGCATTTCCGCATTTGACGTCATCCTGAAGAATCAGGTGAGCGGAAAGGGAAAGATCCTCACTCAGATGTCGCGCTTCTGGTTTGAGTATACGAGCGACATCATCCCGAATCACATGGTGAGCGTGGATACCGCGGATATGCCGGAATTTTTCCGGACGGACGCTTTTGAGGGCAGGAGCATGCTCTGCAGGAAGCTGACGATGCTCCCGGTCGAGTGCATCGTGCGCGGGTATATCACCGGCAGCGGCTGGAAGAGCTATGTAAAGGACGGCACCGTCTGCGGCATTTCCCTCCCGGAAGGACTTAAGGAATGCAGCCGGCTTCCGGAGCCTGTCTATACTCCGAGTACGAAGGCGGAAATCGGAGATCACGATGAGAACATCGACTTTGAAAGAAGCGTCGAAGTCCTTGAGAAAGCGTTTCCGGGACACGGGGCGGAGTATGCGGCGCAGCTCCGGGACAAGACCATCGCGCTCTACAAAAAATGCGCAGCCTACGCGCTGGAACGCGGCATCATCATCGCCGATACGAAATTCGAGTTCGGCATTGATGAAAACGGCGTGCTGACGCTGGGCGATGAGATGCTGACTCCGGATTCGAGCCGCTTCTGGCCGCTTGAGGGATATGAGAGCGGACACGGGCAGCCTTCATTTGACAAACAGTATGTGCGCGACTATCTGACGGAACATCCCGAATCGGACTACAATCTGCCCGATGAGGTGATCGCGAAGACGATAGACAAGTATCGCGAGGCCTACTCGCTGCTGACCGGGAGCACGGTCTGAACCGTAAATAAGAACCCCTTGCCGGATCTTACGGGTCTGACAAGGGGTTTTCACGTTTTATCATGCGCGGTTCCGGTATGTTTTACGGCTCAGGTCACTCCGCTTTTCTGCAGGCTTTTTTGAGCCGCTCCACCACGATCTTCAGCGCTTTGATGCGGGCGTACTTCTTGTCCACGGACTCAAGTACATACCAGGGAGCGAAGGACGTGCTGGTTTTCTGAAGCATCTCATTGATGGCTTCTTCGTAGAGATCCCATTTCTCGCGGTTGCGCCAGTCTTCGTCGGTGATCTTCCACTGTTTTTCCGGCGTGTTCTGCCGGTCCGTGAAGCGGGCGAGCTGCGTGTCGGAATCAATCTGGACCCAGAACTTGATCACGACGGTTCCGAAGTCGGTGAGCTCCTTTTCGAACTCGTTCATCTCGTTGTACGCCCTCTGCCAGTCGTTCTCGGAGCAGAAGCCTTCGAGGCGCTCGACCATCACGCGGCCGTACCAGGTGCGGTCAAAGATGGCGATGTGTCCGGTCTTCGGCAGGCGGTTCCAGAAGCGCCAGAGATAGTGCCGCGCTTTCTCATGAGGCTCCGGAGAGGCGATCGGATGGACGATGAATCCGCGCGGGTCAAGCGCCTCCGTGATGCGCTTGATATTTCCGCCCTTTCCCGCGGCATCCCACCCTTCGTACGCGATGACGACCGGGATCTTTTTGCGGTAGATCTCATTGTGCAGCTCGCTCAGCTCATCCTGAAGCTTCCTGAGCTCGTCCTTGTATTCCTCGTCGGAGATCTCCTTGTCGAGCGGGATGTCTTTCAGCAGCGGCATCTGCTTCATGCGGAACGTATTCTGAAGGATCGGGACCGCATAGGCCGAGTTCTTGAGGGCGGTGTCGATGCCCTGGTTGAGGAACTGCGTGATCTGGAGCTCCGCCCACTTTTGTTCCTTCGCGTCGATGATGTACCAGGGTGCGTTGGAGCGGTTCGTGTCGTTCAGGTAGCGGTCGAAGATCTCGAGGCACTCGTCGTAGTGGCGGTTCTGCCAGAGATCCTCTTCGCTGACCCGCCAGCTGGTGTTCTTGCTTTCCTTCAGTGCGCTCAGTCTTTTTTTCTGCTCCTTCATGCTGATGTGGAAGAAGAACTTCATCACGAGGTAGCCGTTGTCCGTCAGCTGGCGTTCCGTCGTGTTGATGCTGCGGATCCGGGCGTCATACTCTTTGTCCGAAAGCGTGCCGCGGCATACTCCGTCCGTCACTTCCTTCATCCAGCAGGTGTCGAAGAATTTAAACTTGCCGGCTTCCGGGATCTCGACGAAATAGCGGTACAGGAACGGCCTGCGGAGCTGGTCTGCGGTGGGCGGCGCATCCATCGTCGCGACCTGGAAGAATCTGGGGTCGATGTTTTTGATGACTTTTCCCAGTACGCTTCCCTTGCCTGCGGCGTCCCAGCCTTCGAAGATGACCATGACAGGCAGCCTGGCTTCCTTCAGCTTCATCTGGTAACCGAACAGCTTCGCGCGTTCTTCTTTCAGTCTCTGCTTCAGTACATCCGCCTCCGGCGGTGTGGATTTGACAAAATCTTTCAGCATGATGAGTTCCTCCTCGTTCCAAAAAGCCTGAACGCAAATGTCTCCGGCCTGAGTCTGTATATGGTAAAAACATAGCATATTTCCGAAAAATGTTCAATCAATGAGAGCGAAATTGTGCAAAATTCCGACGCCTTTGCGGTGGTTTTGACAAACCAGGGGGCGGGAAATGATTCAGGCTTTTCCGGGAGGAACGAAATCGCTATAATGTGTAGAGAATCCGCTTCGGACCGGGGCATTTTTCACGGATGAGCGGGGCGGACGCACGGAGCACCATTCGAAGCTTAAAGGAGGATGCGGCACATCTATGAGCGGCACAGAGAGATTTGATATATATGACGGGAACAAACAGCTGACCGGGCGGACGATGGAGCGCGCAGGCAGCTTTCTGAAAGAAGGGGAGTACTGTCTGATCGTGCTGTGCATCCTGACCCGGCCGGACGGCCGCTTCCTGATTACCAAAAGAGCGATGGACAAGCACTGGGCGCCGGGCGCATGGGAAGTTCCGGGCGGCGGCGTTCAGGCCGGCGAGACATCCGAAGAGGCTGTGGTCCGGGAGGTCCGGGAAGAAACCGGCCTTGATATCCGGGAGGCAAAGGTCCGGCTGATCGACAGCTATTCCAATGTGGATCTTGCCCGCGGCGACAATTATTTCGTCGATATCTATTATGTCACCGCCGATTTTACGGAGGCAGACGTCAGCATCGAGGCCGCCGAGGCGACTGATTTCGCGATCGTGCCGTTTGAGCGCATGACGGAGCTGCACAGAAACGGGGAATTCCTGCACTATGAGCGCATCGTGACGGCGCTTGGGAAGATGTGAGGGGATATGGCTGAACCCAGAACACAAAAGACACAATCCGGCCGGGAGAGCAGGGACGTTTCACTCCGCCGCCGCATTTTCACGATCATCCAGATCGGACGCGCGGATGACACGTTGTCCCGTGTGTTTGATTTTTTTATCGTGGCCGTGATCGTTGCGAACATCGCGGTCCTGTTTCTCGGGACCTTCAGCGAACTGAGCCGCTTTCAGGAGCTGTTTGAGGTCATCGAGCTCGTGACCGTGCTCATCTTTATCATCGAGTACGCGCTCCGCATCTGGACCGCGGATTATCTGTTTCCGGGCGCTTCAAGAGGGAAGGCGGTCCTTAAATATATGCTGTCTTTTGACGGCATCGTGGATCTGATGACGATCCTGCCGTTTTTCTTCCTGAGCGGTTTCGTCGCATTCCGGATGCTCAGAGTGGTGCGGATCTTCCATCTCTTCAGGATCAACAGCTACTATGATTCCTTCAATGTGATCCGGAGCGTTCTCTATGAGAAAAGAAACCAGATCATGTCCTCGATGTTCATCATCGTCGTGCTGATGCTCGCCGCATCGCTCTTTATGTACAGCGCGGAGCATGAAGCGCAGCCGGAGAGTTTCCGGAACGCGTTTTCCGGGATCTGGTGGAGCGTGTCCGCCCTCCTGACCGTGGGATACGGGGATATCTATCCGGTCACTTTTGCGGGGCGGGCGATGGCCATCGTGATCAGCTTTCTCGGCGTCGGCGCCGTCGCGATCCCGACAGGCATCATATCGGCGGGCTTTGTGGAGCAGTACACCGACGCGTCGAAGGAGACGCCGCATGACCTGGGCTCGCTTCTTCAGACGGTGGTGATCGATATAGACAGCCGGTGGATCGGTCTTGGCGTCAGCGAAGTCGAAGACGCCTACGGCGTCCTCATCGTCATGGTCAGACGGAGGGAAAAGGCAGAGCGGCCGGATCTCGATTACAGAGTGATGGTCGGGGATGCCCTGGCAGTTTATAAGAAATAAAGAGCGGAAGAATGAGGATATTGTTTCCATGAGTGAGGGCAAGGATACATGAGCGCAAAGAGAGCCGAGAAACGTGCGGATAACCGGAACAGCATCATACGCGTTGTGGTCGGCTCGGTCCTTCTGGGAATCCAGGTCTGGTGGCTCGTCTTTATGATTCTCAATCTGGAGGACCGGTTTCCCTGGGTGTCCATACTTGTCTCCCTGATCGCGGTCATGGCGGCGCTTGTCGTGTACTGCCGCAGGATGAATAATGCAGCCAAGATCGCGTGGATGATCGTGATCGTGGCGCTGCCGATTCTCGGTGTCTGCCTCTATCTTCTGATGGGCAGGCGGGGGCTCACCCGCCGGAAGCGGCGGCTTTTTTCGGAAGTGGAGAGCTATTTCCTGAAATATGTCTCGCAGGATCCGGCCGTCTTCGAGACGCTGGATGCAAAGAGCCGCATCTGCGCAAATGAGTTCCGCTACATCCTGAATGAGAGCAGCATGCCTGCGTACACGGGCACCGACGTGCAGTATTTTTCCGATACGACCGAGGCGCTGGATATGCAGATCAAAAAGCTGCGGGAGGCGAAGCGGTTCATATTCATGGAGTACTATGCGATCGAGGATCTTGAGAGCTTCGGCCGCATCAAGGAAGTGCTCGTGGAACAGGTGAACGCGGGCGTCGAAGTGAGGCTTTTTTATGACGAGATCGGGAGCGTCGGTTTCCTGACGCGTCAGTTTGTCCGGGAAATGCAGGCGCTCGGAATCGACTGCCGCCTGTTCAATCCGGTCGTGCCGGTCCTCAACATGTTCATGAACAACCGCGATCACAGGAAGATCACCGTGATCGACGGGGAAGTCGGATTTACCGGCGGCTACAATCTGGCTGATGAATACTTCCACATCACGGAGCCGTACGGCTATTGGAAGGACACGGGGATCATGCTCACCGGCAGCGCCGTGCGCAGTCTCACCGTCCAGTTCCTTTCGATGTGGAATTCGATCAGCTGGACGGACCGCGCACCGGACCGCTATTTCCGCGTAAAGCCGTATCAGGCCGCGGGAAATGCTGTCGTGCAGCCGTACGGAGGCACGCCGATGCGGCATGAGCGCATCGCGGAAGAAGTCTTCATGAACATCCTGAGGGGAGCGGAGCGGTATGCCTGGTTCTCTTCGCCGTATCTGGTCATTACGGACGAGTTCTCCCGTGAACTGACTGCGGCGGCGAAACGAGGGGTTGACGTGCGGATCGTCGTTCCGGCCATACCGGATAAGAAGACGGTGTATGCCGAGACAAAGTCGTTCTTCCCGCAGATGATCCGCGGCAATGTGCGGATATACACCTACACGCCGGGCTTCTGTCACGCCAAGATGTGTGTGTCCGACGACCGGATGTCGATTGTCGGAACCATCAATATGGACTACCGGAGTCTGTATCACCATTTTGAAAATGCCGTTCTGATCTATGATGAGGCAACGGCTTCTGAGATCCGGAAAGATTTTGAAGAGATGTACTCCGTCAGCCGGGAAGTGACGCCGGAGGATGAGGAAGCGGTCCGGAAGCCATGGCGGATCGTCCAGGCGTTTCTGCGCCTTGTCGCGCCGCTTCTGTAGAAGCGGAAAGAGGGGCAAAGGAAAGACCGGCTTTTTCAGCCGGCCTTCAGAAGATTCTGGATATAATTCGGGACTTCAGCGGGATCAATGCCGAGAACAAATGCGAATTCACGGTTGACGCGGGTTTCGATATCCTTCAGGAACTGTTCGTCCGCGGAGTGGAACTTCTTGCCCTGCCGGTGCTGTTCCGTACGCTTCTGGTAGAACAGGCTGATGAGACCGAGCCAGGTTTCCGACGTGCCGTTTTTGCGAACGTCCGCGATCATGTTCTGACGCTTCTTTTCGTCCGCGATCCACGTCAGATTGGTTTCGGGGAGTTTCTGGACAAATTCGCTGATGTCTTCCTTCGTCACCGGCGGGCGGAGGAACAGCGCCTCCTTGTCTGCCGGTATATACAGTTTGGAGCCATGTTCATAGACAGGCTCGAGAATATAATACATCTGCGGCTCACCGCTCAGAGCCATTTCGCGTATCTCGAGAACGGTGCAGATCCCGTCTCTGGAGTGAACTACTGTGTCGCCTGCTTTCCATCTCATACATGTACCTCGCGGGTTTGAAAACGTCTGCTGCATTCTTCTCTTCACAGTTTCTATTTTACCATTTTTCAGGCATTTTTGTAAGTGCTTTTCGAACACGGACGGTACGGAGAGGCGAGGTGCACGTCCTGCGGATTTCACTTTTTCGAGTGTACGTCAGCGCCTGAATGTGTTAAGATAACAAACCAGATAAACATACAGAAAGGGGAGCGCAGGAACATGGACGCAGCTGATCACAAGAGCCATCCGCATGAGCACGGCCGCGGACATCACCACTCCCACAGCCATGACCCGGCGGAGATGAAGAAGATCGTCAACCGCCTGTCCCGATCGATCGGACATCTGGAGTCCGTGAAGAGGATGATTGAGGACGGGCAGGACTGTTCGGACGTCCTGATCCAGCTGGCGGCGGTGCGGTCGGAGCTGAACGGAGCCGGCAAAGCGCTCCTGAAGGAGCATCTGGAGCACTGCATTGTAGAAGCCGTAAAGGAGCAGGATCACGAGTCCATCATGCGGATGAACAAGGCGATCGACCAGTTTATGAAATGAGAAAGGAAAGGACCGCACGCTGCCGGCCCGGGAAATAAGAATTATGATGACCATCCTGTACCGTGTGCATGACAATCTCTATATCAACCTGACCAACCGCTGTCCGTGCGCATGCCGTTTCTGTCTCCGCAGGACGAGAGACCATATGGAGGATTCGGATACGCTGTGGCTGGATCATGAACCGGCGTCAGACGAGGTGATCGCGGCACTTCGGAAGCAGGATATGAGCGCATACCGCGAAGTCGTGTTCTGCGGATTCGGCGAGCCGACGGAAGCGCTGGACGTGCTGCTTGAGACCGCGGCGTATATCAGGCGCCATTTTCAAAATCCGATCCGCCTCAATACCAACGGACTGGGATCCCTCATAAACGGGAAAAACATCGCCCCGCTTTTAAACGGCCTGATTGATACGGTATCCATCAGCCTCAACACACCGGATGCGGACCGGTATCTGGAGATCGTGCAGCCGTCATTCGGGGCGGGCTCCTTTGAGGCGATGCTTGACTTCGGAAGAGAATGCGTGCAGTATGTGCCGCAGGTCGTCTTCACGACAGTGGCCACCACCATTTCGAAAGAAGAAGAGGAGCGGTGCGCGGCCATCTGCAGAGAGATCGGAGCGGCGTACCGGATCCGGGCGTATGAGCCGTAAGCGCCGCTTACATAAAGCGTGCTTTATTAAAAATCGCACATCTTCGGCCGACGCATAAAGCGCAGACGGGAGATCGGGGAAGCGGTCATCTTTAGAACAGGAGAAAAGGAATGCGTATTGCTGTCGTCGATGATGAAGAAATTATCCTGGAAGGAACCATGCGCACGCTGCGGAGGTGCTGGCCGAAAGACGAAGTGATCGGATTTCAGGACCCGGTCGAAGCCCTCGTTGCGCTGACGAAGTCACCTTGCGACGTCGTGTTTCTGGATATTGATATGCCCGGACTGGACGGGATGTATCTGGCCCGGCAGCTGAAAATGGCCAGTCCCCAGACCAATCTGATCTTCGCAACGGCGTATCCCCAGTTTGCCAATGAAGCGCTCGATCTGCACGCAAGCGGCTATCTGCTGAAACCGCTGACGGAGGAAGTGATCCGCAGGGAGATGACGGATCTGAGGTATCCGGTCGAGTTTTCAAAAGATAAAGGTCTTTATGTAAAGGCTTTCGGAAACTTCGACGTGTTTTTCAACGGCAACCCGGTCCGCTTCCGGTACACGAAGACAAAAGAGCTGTTCGCCTATCTGATCGACCGGCGGGGGAACAGCGCGACCAATCAGGAGATCCAGTCCGTGATGTGGGAAGACGGCACGGATAAAACCAGTTACCTGAAGCAGCTGAGGAAGGATCTGGCGGACCGTCTGGATGAGTGCCGCTGCGGCAGCATCCTGATCAAGAGACGCGGCTGCATGAGCGTCGCGCCGGATAAAATCGATTGCGATTATTATGAATGGATCCGCGGAACAGCCAGAGGCATCAATGCCTATAACGGAGAGTACATGTCACAGTACAGATGGGCCGAGACGACCCGCACGTCACTGGACAAAACCGACGGCTGAGCCGGTATCCCGGTATCCGATGAGTTCTTATGAGCGGCCATTGACCTGATCTTCGGTGCAATGGCCCTCACTTTTTGTGGCGGCATCAGCTGTTTCCCGGCGGTGCAGGCGATGTTTCTTGACTAATCCGGGTTAAGCGTATAAAATAAATTGTTTGTGACAGAATCAACCAGCAGGAAATATGGGTGTATTATGAAGAAATCAAGTAAGATACCGGCCATCATCGGGCATGTTCTGGCGATGGTCTTCACGTTCTTTGCCTGTGTCGTGGCCCTGAGCGCGCGATGGGCGCTGACGACGTGGAGCAACCTCAAGATGGAGGAGATGATCTTCGAACTCCGCGCTCCGCTGAAAGGCACCGGGGGCGGGATGATCCGCGCTTATGTGCTGAACGCCATCGTGCCGTCCGTCGTGATCTGCGCCGTCCTCCTTCTGATCAGCCGCATTCTGAAAAAGAAAGGAAAGAAGCAGACCGCGCTCATCGCGGGCATGCTGATCGGCGCGGCGGCTGCGCTCGCCGTTTCCCTCACGATCTTCTGGCAGAGAGTCGAGGTCGGAAAGTGGCTTCGCGGACTCGGCGACGAATCCAATTTTATTGAAGAAAACTATGCGGATCCCAACGAAGTGACCATCACATTTCCGGAGAAGAAGCGCAATCTGGTCTACATCTATCTCGAATCGATGGAGACAACCTTTGCAGATCCGGAAAATGGCGGCGCTTTCGAGAAAAACGTCATCCCCGAGCTGACGGAGCTGGCTGAGGAAAATGAAGATTTCTCCGGTCCGGACACGGCGCTGAACGGAGGCATCTCAATGCCCGGCACAACATGGACGATGGGGGCGATCTTTGCCGAGACGTCCGGTCTGCCCCTGAAGCTGGCGATCGGCGCGAACGCCATGGATACGATGGATTCCTTTTTCCCGCAGATCCGGACACTCGGCGACATACTTGAGGAAGCGGGATACCGGCAGCGGTTCGTGCTCGGCTCCGACGTGACCTTCGGAGGCCGCAGGCTGTATTTTACCGACCACGGCGACTATGAATTCGAGGATTACGTCTATGCCAAGGAGCAGGGACTGATTCCGGAAGACTATAATGTCTTCTGGGGGTATGAAGACGAAAAACTGTTCACATTTGCGAAGGATTCCCTGACGAAGATGGCGGCCGAGTCCGAAGAATCCGGCGAGCCGTTCAACTTCACGCTGCTGACGGTGGACACGCACTTCGAGGACGGGTATGTCTGCGAACTGTGCGGCGACGAATTCGGGGACAATCAGTACGCCAATGTATTTGCCTGCTCAAGCCGTCAGACGACCGAGTTTGTCAGGTGGATCATGGAGCAGGATTTCTTTGAGAATACGACGATCATCCTGTCGGGCGATCATCCGACGATGGACAGCGATTTCTGTGTGAAGATTGATCCGTCCTACCAGCGCCGCGTTTACACCTGCGTGATCAACAGCGCGAAGGAAATGGCGCCTGACGCGCCGGCAAGAGTCTTTTCGACGTTCGACGCATTTCCGACGACGCTTTCCGCCCTCGGCGCCACGATTGAAGGAGACCGCCTCGGCCTTGGTACCGATCTGTATTCGGGCACCGAGACGCTGACGGAGCAGTACGGACTTGAGATGGAAAAGGATCAGCTTGAAAAGCGCTCCACGTTCCTCGAAAGCCTGGAAGTCGTTGATACGACGTCCGAGAAGTATCTGAAGAGAAAAGGCCTCCTTCCGTCCGCCAAAGTGCACCTTCTGTGGGATGAGTCGGAAGAGGGACAGCTGCTTGTCCGCATCGATACTCTGCGCTACCTGTTTGAGCCGCTGACCAAAGTGGAAGCGGTGTTCGGGGCGAGAGGCAAAAAGGCAGTCCGTGAAACCTATGAGGCCGAGTTCCTGAGTGACGGGACCTACCGGGTCTCCCTTCCGATCACGGAGAAACTGGTGGGCAGCGCTTCGCTGACCATCAACGGGATCGGGGAATCAGGCGAGTCCTATCAGCTGTATAAATACTCGGGGCCGCTTCTGCTCGCCGCAAGAGGCAAGTTCGCGGACTATCTGGACGGGCTGTCCAGGCTCGATGACTGCATCATCTTCATGGCCGTCAGAGACGATGCCTCGACAGGCCTCAGTGAGGAAATGAAGGCCGGCCTGCAGAAACTCGGATTGAACATCATACCGGAGTTCAGGCAGACCTATTACGCCATCATTGACGGGGACAAGGTGGAAGAAAAAGCGGATGACGAGAAACTCGACGTCACCGGCACGCTGGAAGACGGAACGGAGTATGAGATCATCAGCGGCGGCTACAACACCGGTCTGGCAGCGGAGGTCTGGCTGAACGGCGAGAACAAGGCGCCGATCAAGAAGCGCGGATATAATATCGTCGTCTATGACAAGAGCGACAAGAAGGTGATCAACAGCATTTCCTTCGACACCTACAACGGAGATCCGAGAGCGAAGATTACGATCAAGGATCCGGGATTGTTCTCGAAATCCCTGTCGGTCAGGATCGAGGAGATCGGAGGATGCACGACGTCGTCCCGCGGATCCAAAAACGAACCGAACGCGGTCAACGTGGAGGTCTGGACCGACGACGATCCGGGGACGGTGACGACATATGCGCTGACGCAGAAGAGCGAGGATACCTTCGCAGGCAAGATCGACGCGACCCCGTACAAGGGGAAGAAGATCTGGATTCGCTTCAGGGTGTTCAATGCGTCCGGCGCCCAGTTTGTCGTCGACACGGTCAGCAGGGAGATCGCATAAGTGGAGGAACCGATGGAACATGAGAATCTGACTCTGATCGGCATGCCGGCGTCCGGCAAGAGCACGGTCGGCGTGATCCTGGCCAAAGTGATCGGCTATGATTTCATTGATACGGATCTGCTGATCCAGAACCGGACCGGGAAGAAGCTCCGCGACATCATCGCGTCGGAGGGGATTGACCGGTTTCTGGAGATTGAAAATGAGGTCTGCCGGGAGGTCACCGGAAACCGCTGCGTGATCGCGACCGGCGGCAGCGCCGTCTACGGAGCGGAGGGGATGGAGCACCTGAAGTCGCTCGGCAAGGTCATCTACCTGGAAACGGCCTTTCATGTCCTCGAGAGGCGGCTCCGCAATATCAGGCGGAGAGGGGTCGTGATCCGGGAGGGGCAGACGCTCCTCGATCTGTACGCCGAGCGCTCGCCGCTGTATCTGAAGTACGCGGACATTGTGATTCATGAGTCGTATGGGGATTCGGAGTCGGTGGTGCAGAAGATCATAGAGGCGGCGGGGGTGTGAGGGCCTTTGCGGCAAGAATTGAGGTGAACCTGATGCGTGTCTCATGCATCAGGTTTTTTGATGCCGTGCCTGGCGTGTGCAGGTCACGTATCAGGAGTTCTTTGGCTCAAACGGCGTGTGTGCAAGTCACACATCAGGAGTTCTTAAGGTGGCTTAAACGGCGTGTGTGCAAGTCACACATCAGGTCTTCCTTAAGCATCTCACTGTTCGGCTTACAGCGATTTTTGACTTCGCTAAAAACC